>JAGUWA010000402.1 GCA_020062605.1 Parvibaculum sp.
CATCGCCGCCATCGCGCCCGGCGATCTCCGCGACACGCTCCGCCTCTGGACTTTGCCCGCCTCGGATTTTCTCGACGCCTATTTCGAAAGCGATGCCGTGAAGGCGCATCTCGCCGCTGCGGCCATGATGGGCGGAACGCTCGGGCCCTGCACGCCCGCAAGCGCCTCGCGCCTCGTGTTTCACTGGCTTTCCGAGTCTGGCGACGCAACAGGCGGTGCGCCCGAAACCCTCATGCCTTTCGGCGGTTCGGCGGCGCTGGTGCAGGCGCTCACCTCCGTCATCCTCGCCTCGGGCGGGCGGCTTCGCATGGAAGCGGAAGTTACTGACATCCGCATCAAGGACCGCAAGGTGCAGGGCGTTGTCCTTGCGAATGGTGAGGAGATCGGTGCGGGCGCCGTTCTCTCCGGCCTCGATGTGAAGCGGAGTTTCCTCAGCCTCTTCCAGTGGAAGGATCTGCCCGAAGGTCTGGTCGAGCGTGTAGGCCGTGTCCGGATGAAGGGCGTTGCCGCGAAGGTCAACATTGCGCTCGACACCGCGCCGGATTTTCCGGGTCTGCCCGAAGGGTGTCCCTCGCTGGGCGGCGGGCTTCGTCTCGCGGGCCCGATCCCGGCAATGGAGCGTGCCTGGGCCGACTGGCGCGAACGCATGCCGCCGCGCGATCCCCTGATCGAGATTCTGATCCCGTCTTTCCTCGACCCTTCGCTCGCTCCGCGAGGCGGCCATGTCCTCTCCGCGCTGGTGCAATATGTGCCGGAAGCGCTCCATGAAGGCCCCTGGTCGGTAGAGCGGCGCGACGCGCTCGGAGATCTCGTCATGACGCGTCTCGCCGAGGTGAGCCCCGGCATCGAAAAGCATGTCGTCGCACTCGAAGTCTTTCTGCCGAACGACATTGAAAACGAGATCGGCCTCACCGGTGGCGACTTCGCCTATGGTGAGACGACGCTCGATCAGATGTTCGCGAACCGGCCTTTCCCCGGCATGGGCGGCGCGGAAACGCCGCTGCGCAATTTCTATCTGTGCTCGCCCAGCGCGCATCCCGGTCCGCTGGTAATGGGCGGGGCGGGGGCCAATGCCGCCTCCACGCTTCTTGGCCGGCTTGGCAAGGCGGTGCGCGCATGAAGTGGGGCGGCGTGCAATACGATGCAATCGTGATCGGCGGCGGCCATAACGGTCTCGTCGCCGCCGCACGGCTTGCGTCCGGCGGCGCGCGCGTCCTGCTTGCGGAGGCTGGTCAGCGCGTTGGCGGAGCGGCCGTCACCTCCGAAATCACACCAGGCTACAGCGCCTCCGCCGTCGCACATCTTCTCGAAGGTTTTCCCCGCCGCATTGAGCGAAAGTTGAAGCTCCACAAGCATGGGCTGCGTTATGCTGCGCGCGATGTCGCAACCGTGGCGCTTGACCGCGACGGTCATCACATTCTCCTTCCGCGTACGCGCAAGGAATTTGCTGGCTTTCGCGATTTGCTGCCAAAGGACGCCGATGTCTACCGCGAATATGTCGCGCGCCGTCGTGCGCTGGCCGAATTTGTCGCGCCGCTTCTCGGCGAGCGCCCGCCCGCTCTCAACGATCCGGATGCCTTGAAGCGCTTCCTCCGCCGCTCCGTCTGGCGTGCCGCGCTGAAGGGCGGAAGCACCATGCAGAGCCTTCTGCGGGTCCTGCCTGAGGCGATCGGCGACCGGCTCGATGCCGAATTTGAATCGCCGCTTCTCAAGGGCGCCCTCGCTTTCGACGCGACGCTCGGCGGCGCGGAAGGCCCATACGCGCCGGGTACCTCCTTTCGCGCCATACTCCGCGAGGCGATGCGCATGCAGGGGCAGGGTGCCATGCTTCCCGTGGGCGGCATGGGCGCGTTTTCCGACGCACTGGCTGCGTCGGTTGCCGCCGCCGGCGGCGATGTTCGTGTCAATGCGCGCGTCATGCGCATTCTGGTCGAGGAAGGCAAGGCCGTCGGCGTAGAGCTTTCGGGAGGCATCGAGGTCCGCGCCGCGCGTGTCCTCTCCGCCATTGCTCCGCGCACAACCATGCTTGACCTCGTAGGAGCGCGTCACGTCGAGACGGACGATCTTCGCGAGCTTCGCCACCTCGTACCGCGTGGCACGACGGCGAAAATCAATCTTGCGCTCGACCGTCTGCCTGAGTTCTCGGGTCTGGCGCCGGAACTCCATGGGGCCCGCCTTCTCATCGCGCCTTCGCTCGCCGACCTTGACGAAGCGGCGAACGCGGCGCGAAGCGCTGCCCTTCCGTTCGAACCGGTAATGGAGATCCTTCTGCCGAGCGTCACCGATCCTCTGCTTGCGCCGGAGGGACAGCACGTCATGTCGATCATCGTGCATCACGTCCCGCACGCGATGGCGGGCGGATGGGATGCGCATCGCGAGGCCCTGGTGCAGCGCGTCGTGCGCATGCTGGGTAACTACGCGCCCGGCATCGAGGATATGATGATCGCGGGCGAAATCCTGACGCCGCCGGATATCGAGGAGAAATATGGGCTGGCGGGCGGCGACTGGCATCAGGGCGACATTCGCCTCGACCGGCTCTTCGCCTTCCGCCCTGCCCCCGCCTATGGCCGCTGCGAAACGCCGCTGCCGGGCCTCTGGCTGTGCGGCGCGGGGAGCCATCCCGGCGGAGGCATCACCGGTTTGCCAGGCTGGCTCGCTGCAGACGCTGTTCTCTCGGATGGAGGAAGCGCATGACGCCCGACACCGCGCCTCCGAATGAACGCACGGACGTCGAGATCGACCTCGGCAGCGAGCAGGCAACGGTCGATCCTGCGCTTTTTGAGGAAGCGCCGGCCGAGCCGCCTTTCGCGCGCACCGTCCACACGACGCCGCTTCACATCGTCACCTCCGCCGAGAGCCGCACCAACCGCTGGACGGACTGGAACGGCTACACCGTGCCCGATGTGTTGACTGACCTCGGCGATGAATATCGCGCGCTGCGCGGGGCGGCGGCGCTTGCCGATCATTCACCGCTCGTGAAGTACCGCATCTTCGGGCGTGACGCTCTCGACTATCTGCAGCGCCTCGTGACGCGCGATCTCTCTGCACTCGAAGTCGACACGGCCGTCCATGTTGTCTTCTGCGAAGGCAGCGGCCTCGTTCTCGGTGACGGGCTTCTCTTCCGTCTCGGCGAAGAGGAATATCGTCTTGTTACGGAGGAAACGCACCTCGCGTGGATGATGGACAGCGCGGAGGGTTTCCGCGTCGGTATCGCCGATGTCGGTGCGACGCTTGCTCTCCTTTCGCTTCAGGGGCCTTTGTCAGCACTCTGTCTGCATGAAGCGGGCGTTGCGAACATCGACGGGTTGGCCCCCTTCGCCGCGCGATGGGCGGACATCGCGCGCATGCCCGTCTATGTGAGCCGCACCGGCGCGAGCGGCGATCTCGGCTACGAACTCTGGACGGACGCGGAAGACGCGCCTCATCTCTGGCGACACCTGATGGAGAAGGGCGCTCCGCATGGCCTCCGGGCCGCCGGCTTTGCGCTTCGCGAGCTTGCGCGCCTCGAAGCCGGTTTCCCTCGCGCGGGCAGAGACTATCTCTCGGCCCTCGCTGCTGTCGCGAGCATCGATGCGTCGACGCCGTTCGAGCTCTGGCGGAGCCCGTCCATTGCCACCGGGAAGATGGTGTTCAAC
>JAGUWA010000004.1 GCA_020062605.1 Parvibaculum sp.
GAACCGGGCTCGACGCAACCGCTCGACGGGGCCGCCGCCGACGGGCAGTACATATGGTTCTGCGAGGACCATATTCGCGAGTTCAACCGGAACTACGACTTCTTCAAGGGCATGAGCGACGCCGATGTCGCCGCCTTCCAGAGAGAAGCGTTGACCGGGCACCGGCCGACCTGGAATCTGGGCGTCAACGCGGCCAATGCGGCCTTCGGCTCGCCCTTCGCGGCAAGGTTCCGGCGGGAGTCGCCTTTTCGCGATACGTTTGGCTTTTTTGACGAAACGGTCGGGCCGGACGCCCGTGAACGGCAGGAAACGCGGCGGAAGCCGCGGGCTTTGGAGCAACAGGCGCTGGACACGCTGGACCTGCCCGCGACCGCGTCCTTGAACGAGATCAAGGCACGGTATAAGGAACTGGTAAAAAGGCACCACCCGGACGCCAATGGCGGGGACAGGTCTGCCGAGGAGCGTCTGCGCAAGGTCATCCAGGCCTACGATTACCTCCGCAAAAGCGGCTTCTGCTCTTAGGCGGAGCGGCAAAGGCAGGTCCGGAAGAACCGCCGATCCGGGCGGTACGCGGCCCGAGGGCGCGCGCCGCATCTTTTGATTGAGTAACCGGCCGTCAAGGCCGACCTGTACATCCAGGGCACGGAAGTAGGACAAAGATGAGCTTCGAAGCGAGAAACGGCATGTCGGAAAATCTCCCGGACAAGAAGATCTCCGCCCGGGAAGTGTTCAAGATCGACATCGACATGGAAGTACCGGCGTTTTCGGAGCCGAACGAGTACGTGCCCGATTTCGACCCCGATTACCTGTTCGACAAGGACACGACGATCGCGCTGCTGGCGGGCTTCGCCTTCAACCGCCGCGTCATCGTCCAGGGCTATCACGGCACCGGCAAGTCGACCCACATCGAACAGGTGGCGGCGCGCCTCAACTGGCCCTGCATCCGCATCAATCTCGACAGCCACATCAGCCGCATCGACCTTGTCGGCAAGGACGCGATCGTGCTGAAGGAAGGCAAGCAGATAACCGAATTCCGCGAAGGCATCCTTCCCTGGGCGCTGCAGCACCCCGTCGCGCTCGTCTTCGACGAATACGACGCCGGCCGCCCGGACGTCATGTTCGTGATCCAGCGTGTGCTCGAAGCGTCGGGCAAGCTGACGCTGCTCGACCAGAACCGCGTCATCCACCCGCACCCGGCCTTCCGCCTCTTCGCCACGGCGAACACGGTCGGCCTCGGCGACACGTCGGGCCTCTATCATGGCACGCAGCAGATCAACCAGGGCCAGATGGACCGCTGGAACATCGTAACCACGCTGAACTACCTGCCGCATGCCGAAGAAGTGAACATCATGCTCTCCAAGCTGAAGAGCTATGACACCGAGGAAGGCCGCAAGCAGATCGCGGCCATGGTCCGCGTTGCCGATCTCTCGCGTTCGGCCTTCATCAATGGCGACATCTCGACCGTGATGAGCCCGCGCACCGTGCTCACCTGGGCGGAAAATGCGCGCATCTTCGGCGGCGATGTCGGCTTCGCCTTCCGCGTCACCTTCCTCAACAAATGCGACGAGCTGGAACGCGCAACGGTCGCGGAGTTCTATCAGCGCTGCTTCGGTCAGGATCTCCCCGACTCCGCGGCGAACATCAAGGTCGCCTGACGGCAAGCCCTGTTCCCCTCCGCCATCGGCGGAGGGGATAATATCCGGAACCGGCGAGCAAAGAACTGACGGCATCATGAGTTCAAAGGAAAGCCCGGTCGAACCGTTCAAGCGTGCGCTCAGCATGACGATGCGCACCATTGCGGAGCAGCCCGAGCTCAACGTCACGTTCGGTACGGAAGCGCCTGGCCTTCGGGGTCTGCGCGCACGCCTGCCCATGCCGAGCCGCAACCTGCCGCCCGAGGAAGTGGCGCAGGTGCGCGGTGTATCTGACGCCTATGCCCTTCGCCTTGCCCATCACGACGAAAAGGTGAACACGCACCTCCAGCCCGAAGGGGGCAATGCGCTTGCCGTTTTCGACGCCGTCGAACAGGCACGCTGCGAGGCGATCGGCGCGAACCAGATGGCCGGTATGGCGCAGAACCTCACCGCCGCGCTCGAACAGCGCTGCGCCGCCCGCGGATATGACCGCATCTCCTCCCGCGACGAGGCCCCGCTCTCCGAAGCCGTGGCCATGGTCGTGCGCGAGAAGCTGACGGGCGAAGCACCGCCGCCCTCCGCACGGAAACTTGTCGAGCAGTGGCGCCCCTGGATCGAGGAAAAGGCCGGGCCGGACCTCGACCGTCTTCAGGACCTGATCGAGGATCAGGCGGCCTTCGCGCGCGCAACGCGCGACATTCTCGTCGATCTCGACATGGGCGACGAGTTGGGCGAAGCGCCGGACCAATCCTCCGAGGACGCGGAGGATCAGGAAGACGACAGCGAGGACAGCTCCGACCAGAGCCAGTCCGGAGAAGCCGAACAGCCCGACGGTTCTTCGGCCGAGCAGGTCGAATATGCCGAGGGCGAAGGCGAGGAAGGCGACGAACAGACCGTCGAAGTCGAAGCGGACGATGTGCCGATGGATGGCGACACGGACGAGACCAGCGACGGCAACCAGCCCTGGCGGCCGAACCAGCAGGGCGATGACCGCAACCGGCAGCCCACCTACAAGATCTTCACGCCGCAATTCGACGAGGTCATCTCGGCGGAAGACCTGTGCGACATCGAGGAATTGACGCGCCTGCGCCAGTATCTCGATCAGCAGCTTCAGCAGATGCAGGGCGTCGTCTCGCGGCTCGCGAACAAGCTGCAGCGCCGCCTGCTCGCGCAGCAGAACCGCACATGGGAATTTGACCTCGAGGAAGGCATCCTCGATGCGGCGCGCCTCACCCGCGCGGTCGTCGACCCGACGCAGCCGCTCGCCTACAAGGTCGAGCATGACATGGATTTCCGCGACACGGTGGTGACGCTGCTGCTCGACAATTCAGGTTCAATGCGCGGCCGCCCGATCACGGTGGCGGCCATGTGCGCCGATATTCTCGCCCGCACGCTGGAGCGTTGCGCGGTGAAGGTCGAAATCCTCGGCTTCACCACCCGCGCCTGGAAGGGCGGCCAGTCGCGCGAGCGCTGGCTCGCCGACGGAAAGCCCGCACAACCTGGCCGCCTGAACGATCTCCGGCACATCATCTACAAGCAGGCCGACAGCCCCTGGCGGCGCGCGAGGCGCAATCTCGGCCTCATGATGCGCGAAGGGTTGCTGAAAGAGAATATCGACGGCGAGGCACTCATCTGGGCGCATAACCGTCTGCTCGGCCGCCCCGAGCAACGCCGCATCCTGATGGTGATTTCGGACGGCGCGCCGGTCGACGACTCGACCCTCTCCGTCAATGCGGGCAACTATCTCGAAAAGCACCTGCGGAGCGTGATCGAACAGATCGAGACGCAATCGCCGGTCGAACTGATTGCCATCGGCATCGGTCACGACGTTACGCGCTACTATCGCCGCGCCGTCACCATCGTGGATGCCGAACAGCTCGGCGGTGCGATGACGGAAAAGCTCGCGGAGCTTTTCGAGGACGAGTCGAGCAAGCGGCGAAGCCAGCGTTCCGCACGGCGGCTGGCGGCCGGCGCAGGACGCTGATGCACGACCGCTCCACACCCCGCGGCGACGGGCGGGCGTAGAGCGAAGTGCGAGACCTCCCGATACACCCCCGCCACAAGCGCAGCCTCGCCGCCGCGATCCTCTCCATGGGCATGGTCAACTTGTCCATGGGGATCGCCTTTCCGCTGACCGCCCTGATCCTCGCGCGTCAGGGCGTCGAGCCCGGCATGATCGGCCTTTCGACGGCGGCGCAGGCCGCACCGGTCTTCGTCATCTCGCCTTTCGCGCCGCGCCTCATGCGCCGCTTTGGCCCTGCCGACGTGATGATCGCCGGACTGATACTGGCCGGCATCTCCTTCGTCCTCATGGCGCTTTATCCCACCCTGCTCGCCTGGTTTCCGCTGCGCTTCCTGCTCGGCACGGCGGCAACGCTGCTCTGGGCGACAAGCGAGGCATGGATCAACTCGCTGGCGCCGGATGAAAGGCGCGGCCGCGTGATCGGCATCTACAGCGCCGCCGCGGCGGCGGGATTTGCATCCGGCCCCATGCTCCTCGCCCTGATGGGCACGGACGTCACGCCCTTCTATGTCGGCGCCGCGCTGATGTTCGTCGCCGCGCTGATCGTCACAACAGCGGATCGCAGTCGCGACCATTTCGGCGAGACGAAATCCTCCTCGGCCATGTGGCGGCTTGTGCTCATCGCACCCGCCGCCTTGCTCGCCAATTTCTTCTTCGCCGCCGCCGAGGACTCGCTCGTCACTTTCTTTCCGCTCTACGCGATCCGCACGGGCATGTCCGAGAATGCGAGCCTCACGCTTCTGACGATTGCGGCGCTGGGCGCCATCGCCACGCAACCCGTCATCGGCATCGCCGCCGACCGGATGAACCGCCTCAACCTCCTGATCGGCCTCGTCGTCGCGACGCTTGGCGGATATTTGCTTCTGCCTTTCGTCATGCCGGGTGCGATTGCGACCGGCATGACGCTCTTTGTCGTGGTCGGATTGGCGAACGGCATTTTCACGCTTGCAATGGTTCTTGTCGGCGAACGGTTTCGCGGCGCCGAACTGGCGGGCGCCAGCGCCTTCACCACTGCCATGTGGGGCACGGGCGCCCTTGTCGGGGCGCCTCTCTCGGGCATCGCCATGCAGATGTGGGACCCGCACGGCCTCATCGCCGCAGTGCTTCTGATATTCCTCGCCTATCTCCCCTTCCCGCTCCTCGCCCGCTTCAGGGCAACGAAATCGGCTGCGGAATAACGGAAAGAAAGCTTGAGCTTCCCGGCGAGGGGAATATTCTGCGCGGCTTTTCTCCAGCCGCCAGAAGACACCGACCCGGAAGACACCGACAATGCGCGCCGATACCGAGGGAACAGGCCGGACGCTCTGGATCGCCGAAGCGAAGGCGACGATCGCCCTCGCCTGGCCGCTCATCGCGACGAACCTCGCGCAGATCGCGATCAACGCGACCGACGTCGTCATGATGGGCTGGATCGGGCCGGAAGCGCTCGCCGCGGGCGCGCTCGGATCGAACCTCTATTTCGCCATGATGATCTTCGGCATCGGCGTCGTCACCGCCGCCGCGCCCATGGCGGCCGCCGAACTCGGGCACCGCCGCCACTCGGTGCGCGACGTGCGGCGCACCATGCGGCAGGCTTTCTGGGCGGCGGCAACGCTCTGCGTTCCCTTCTGGCTGCTCCTCTGGAACTCGGAGACCGTTCTCGTTCTGCTCGGTCAGGAACCGGCGCTGGCGGCATCCGCCGCGTCCTACACGCGCGCGCTCCAATGGGCGCTCTTTCCGGCCTTTCTCTATGTCGTTCTGCGCATCTTCATCTCGGCGCTCGAACGGCCCCGCTGGGCGCTCGTCATCGGCGCGCTGGCCGTGCCCTTCAATGCCTTCGCCAACTGGTGCCTCATGTTCGGCCATCTCGGCCTGCCCGCTCTCGGCCTGCCCGGTGCCGGTATCGGCAGCGTGCTGACGAGCATCTTCATGTTCGGCGCGCTCGCGCTCATCGTCGTTTCCGACCGGCGTTTCCGCCGCTACGCCATTTTCGGCCGCTTCTGGCGCGCGGACTGGATGCGCTACCGCGAACTCTGGCGCCTCGGCCTGCCGATCGGCATGACGCTGGCCTTTGAGGTCATGGTGTTCAATGCCGCCGTCCTCCTCATGGGTCTCTTCGGCGCGGAGGCACTCGCGGCGCATTCGATCGCGCTGCAGATCGCGGCCGTCTCCTTTATGGTGCCGCTCGGTTTCTCGCAGGCGGTGACCGTACGCGTCGGACGCGCGCTGGGTGCGGACGACGCCGAGGCAATCACGAGAGCGGGCTGGACGCCCCTCGTGATGGGCGTCGCCTTCATGGCATTGATGGCGCTCATGATGATGCTCTTCCCGCACGCTCTGATCGGCATCTTTCTCGACCGGAGCGTGCCCGAAAACGCGAACGTGATCGCGCTTGCCGTTTCCTTCCTCGCGATTGCCGCCCTGTTTCAGGTCTTTGATGGCGCACAATCGATCTGCGCCGGAATGCTGCGCGGACTGCAGGACACGCGCGTGCCCATGATCTATGCAGGCGTCGGCTACTGGATCATCGGTCTCAGTTCCGGCGTTCTTCTCGCCTTTCCGCTGAAACTCGAAGGCGTGGGCATCTGGCTCGGTCTCGCGGCGGGACTTGCCGCCGTTTCCATCATGATGATTTCGCGCTGGACGCGGCGAACGAAGCTCGGCCTCGATCGTTCTCCCTGGGCCGCCGTCGCGGCGCGCATACGCGAGGACGCGGCGCCCTTGTAAGCGGGATTTGCCCCGATATGATGCCCGCACCGGCACACCCGCCTTGTAAGAGCGGTCAGAAACCCGGTGCAGAGGGGTAATCGAATTGGCTAACCGGTATTGCGTGACAAGGATTTTGGCCGCCTGCGCTTTGCTTGCGGCGATCTGTGCGGATGCCTCCCCTCTGGCCGCTGCGTCCAGGCCGATCGAAGTCTCGACATCCACGCTGCTCTGGAACCCGGAAGACCGCACCGAAAGCGAAGCCGGAAAACTCGTCTGGGCGGGCGGCATCGAAATCGCATCGCCGGATGAGGATTTCGGCGGTTGGTCGGGCCTCGTGGTAAGCCCCGACGGCGCCACGGTGCTTTCCGTCTCCGATCAGGGCCATTGGCTGACCGCCATCCTCCTCTACGACGAACGCGGGCGGCTCTCCGGCATGGCGGAGGCAAAGCTCGCACCGATGCTCGGGCTCGACGGCCAACCGATCGCAGGCAAGACGCTCGGCGATGCGGAGAGCCTCGTCATATTGCCCGGTGCAACGGACGGCATCCTCGGCAAGGCCTATGTCGGTTTCGAGCGCGCGCACCGGATCTGGCGCTACGACCTCGAGACATTCGGCGCGGAGGCGAAGCCTGAGCAACTTCTGACGCAGCGGCATTTCGGACGCCTGAATAACAATGGGGGCCTCGAGTCGCTCGAACTCCTGCCGCCCTCCGGACCGGGGAGAGAGCCGCGCATTCTGGCGATCACGGAAGACACGCTGGACCCGCGCGGCCACATCAAGGGCTTCATCGCCGACGGGCACGACATCGCATGGTTCGGCCTCATGGCGCGTGAACCGTACAGCCCGACGGATATGGCGCTCCTGCCGAATGGCGACCTGCTGCTTCTGGAGCGGCGATATTCGCCGCTCGCGGGCGTCGGCATGCAAATGCGCCTCGTCTCCGGAGGCACGGTCACGCGCGACGCCGTGGTGGACGGCGAGGTGCTCGTCGATGTCGGCCAGCGCTACTCGATCGACAATATGGAAGGAATGGCGGTCCGGCGGGACGAGAACGGCGACCTGCTCATCTATGTGATTTCGGACGACAACTTCAATCCGCTGCAGCGGACCCTGTTGCTGATGTTTCGCCTGGAAGTGCCCAAGCAGCCTCAACTCGCGCCCACGGAGGGAACGCTCAAGCTCCCCCGAAGCCCGGAAGCGGACGGATCGTCCGCCGGAGCGTCAGAGTCGGAAGAAGCTGACCAACCGCCCAGATGAAATGAATGCCCGCTTCGACGGCAAGACGGCCGCCCAACTCCGCGTCCCACACCATCGCCGGACGCGTGTTGAAAACAATCGAGAACACGGTGCCGCCGACAAAGGCAGCAAAGAACGGCGCCTTCCACCATGGAATGCCGCGCAACCAGTCGAACAGAAGAATGTTCACGAGCTGGCCCACCGCCATCGCTCCCGTGAAGGAGGCGGCGAGCGTATAGGGCGAGATGTCCTCTTCGAAATTCGCGATCAGTCCTTCACGGTTCGCCCAGAAGATGCCGCCCGCGAGCACGAGCCAGGCGACGAGGGCTGCCGTCAGCGTCAAGGCCGCGCCGTAGCGCCGGCTTGAGAGATTCAGAATGAAAAAGACCGAGGGCAGCACGATGAAGCCCCAGTTGATCCAGTCCGACGGATCGAGCAGCGGATCGATCTGGCCGAGTGCCGCAAGCTCCGGTGCGGGGACGTCTCGCAAATAGAAGCTGAGGAGAAACGCCGCGCATAGGGCAAGAACGGGAAAAATGAGGCGGATAAGCGTGGTCACGAATCGTGACACCGGCCCCGGCCGGCTCACCGGCACGCGATCCACCCCCCTGTCCAGCATGATGAAGCCCCCGAAATCGATACGGCGCGGAGTCTAGCCGCGCCGTATCGCGCCCGAAAGGCCGCCGTCAAAATTTTGGAAATCTGGGTAAACGGAACCCAACGCCGAAAACGAAAACGGGCGGCCCTTGTGGACCGCCCGTTTTTCCGAAATTTCGCCGGAAAGCGTCAGGCCGCGACGGCCTGCACCTTTTCGATCTGGCGCTTGAGCTTCAGCGCGCGCGGCGAGAGCTGCGAATCCGACGCCTTCATGAGGAAGGGGTCCAGACCGCCATTATGCTCGACCGAACGCAGCGCATGAGCCGAAATGCGCAGGCTGACCTGACGGCCCAGGGCGTCGCTGATCAGCGTAACCTGGCAGAGATTCGGCAGAAAGCGGCGGCGCGTCTTGCGGTTCGCGTGACTCACATTATTGCCGGACATCACGGCCTTGCCGGAGAGTTCGCAACGGCGGGACATAGAAACTTCCTTTGCAGTATCGGCGGGGCCGCCGCGAATGTCCGCGCAGCCCAAATACACCTGAAGACAGGCGCGCACGTATAAAAGGCCCTCGCGGGCACGTCAAGGCCAGAAAGGGGCTTCTAGCTGCCCTTGCCCTCGCCCAGCACAAGGGCAAGGAGCCGTTTCGCCGCAGCGGTCGGCGTGGCCCTGCCTGCCGCTACGTCGGCCTCGAGGCCGGGAAGGAGCGAAGCCGCCCTTTTGTCCGCCTTGAGAGCCGCGAAAAGGCCCTCCCTGATCTCCGTCCACATCCAGGCTTTTGCCTGAGAGGCCCTCAACCGGTCGAGTTCCCCGGCCTCGGAGAGCTTCTTGTGGTGATCGAGCGCGGCGGTCCAGATTTCCGCCAGCCCCTCGCCTTTCAGCGCCGATGCCAGGAGGACGCTCGGGGTCCAGGCGGCGCTTTTCGGCTTCATCAGGTGGAGAGCGGTCTTGTACTCCATCTGGGCGCGCCTGGCGGCCGGAACGAGATCGCCATCCGCCTTGTTGACCACGACGAGGTCTGCGAGCTCCATGATGCCGCGCTTTATTCCCTGCAATTCGTCGCCGCCGCCCGGCGACAGCAGGAGAAGGAACATGTCGACCATCTCGGCGACCGACGTTTCGGACTGGCCGACGCCGACCGTCTCGACGATGACGACGTCATAGCCCGCAGCCTCGGTGAGGAGCATGGCCTCCCGGGTCCGTCGCGCGACGCCGCCCAGCGTGCCCCCCGACGGGGAGGGACGAATGAAGGCATTTGGATCGCGTGCCAGAAGCTCCATCCGGGTCTTGTCGCCAAGGATGGACCCGCCGGTGCGGGCCGAGGAAGGATCGATCGCGAGAACGGCAACCTTGTGCCCTTCTCCCGTGAGGAACTGGCCGAATGCTTCGGTGAAGGTCGATTTGCCGACGCCCGGCGCCCCGGACAGACCGAGCCGCACCGCCTTGCCCGTATCCGGCAGCAGATCCGCCAGCAGGACCTGCGCAATATCCTGATGGTCCGGGCGCGCCGATTCGACAAGCGTGATGGCGCGAGCCAGCGCCGTACGGTTTCCGGCCCGGATTCCCTCGGCAAGCTCTCCCGGATCGGGCGCTACCCGATTGTAGGCGCGCCGCACCGCCTGCTTTTTCTCTGTTCCGCTCATGGCCCCAGTTGCATACTTGTCCGGATCGGCCCCGTCCAGCCCCGGCCGTTCAGCCTGGGTTCAGCTGAAGCGGCGAGAATGGACGGGAAAGCCTGTGGGAGGGCCTGTCACCACCGGGAGACCCCTTTTGGCCATGTACCGAGCGATGCACGAACGGAAAGGAACGGGAAGAAGCCTGGCGCTGGCGCTTGCCCTCGCGCTCGCGCTCGCGGCGGCAGTCGGCGGAGGTTCGCC
>JAGUWA010000024.1 GCA_020062605.1 Parvibaculum sp.
ATCGGCTCGCCGCCGAGCCGCGCCTCGAGGCCCATGCCGGGTTCCTCATGGATATCGTCGAGAAGCGGGTGCGGCAGCGTCTGTCCGTGAGCGGTGAGGGCGAGCGCAAGTGGGTGGCGGCTTGCGGCTGCAATCGCCGCGGCGAGAGCGAGGTCGGCGCGGGCGATCTCGTCGCCATTGACGAGACGCGGACGCCCAAGTGTCAGCGTACCCGTCTTGTCGAAGACGATGGTGTCCGCCTGCGCCAGCCTTTCGAGCCCGTCCGCCGCCTTGACGAGAACGCCCTGACGGAGGAGACGGCCCGTCGCGACGACCTGCACCACGGGCACAGCGAGCCCGAGCGCGCAGGGGCAGGTGATAATGAGGACGGAGATCGCATAGGTGAGCGACGTTTCCCAATGCGCGCCGAGCGCGAACCAGAGGAGCAGCGTCGCCAGCGCCATGATGTGAACGGCAGGCGAATAGATGCGCGCGGCGCGGTCGGCGATGCGGACATAGCGCGCGCGGCCCTGTTCGGCCGTTTCCATCAGGCGCACGATTTCGGCAAGGAGCGAATCGTCGTCGCGTTTCGTCACGCGAATGACGAGTGGCGCGCCGAGATTGAGCGTGCCCGCGAAGACGGAAGCGCCTGCCTTCACCTGTTCCGGCACGCTCTCGCCAGTGACGAGGCTCGTGTCGATCTCGCTCGTGCCCGTCACGATCTCGCCGTCGGCGGGGATGCGCGCGCCGGCAACCACGAGCACCTTCATGCCGGGTTCGAGGTTCTCCACGGCGATGGATTTATGCGTGCCGTCGGGCGCGATCAGCGTTGCCGCGGTGGCGCGAAGGCCGAGCAGGTTCTCCGCCGCCGAGCAAGCCCTGGCGCGCGCCTGCACGTCGAGATAGCGCCCGATCAGCAGGAAAAAGAGCAACGTCACGCTTGCATCGAAATAGACATGGCGCGCATTCACCATGGTCTGCACGAGGCTCATCGTCGTCGCAAGGATGACGGCGAGCGCGATCGGCACGTCCATGTTCATGCTCTTCGCCCGGAGCGCCTTCAGTGCCGAGCGGAAGAAAGGCTGGCCCGCATAAGCGATCGCGGGAAGGGCGATCAGCGCCGAAACCCAGTGAAAGAAGCTTCTCGTCGTCTCGTCCATGTCGGATACGAGGCCGGACCAGACGGAGACCGAGACGAGCATGACGTTGGCGGCGGCGAAACCCGCGACGCCGAGCGCTTTAAGAAGCGAGCGGCTTTCGCGGTCGTCGAGTGTGCCGATGAGTTTCGGATCGAAGGGAACGGCGGTGAAGCCGGTGTCGGCAAGCGCGCGGATGACCGCGCTCGCCTTGAGGCGCGCCGGGTCCCAGCGCACCGCGACGCGCTTCGTCGAAAGATTGGCGCGCGCATATTCGACGCCGTTCAGGCCTTTGAGCGCCCCTTCCACCTTGCGCAGGCAGCCCGCGCAATGCATGCCGGCGACCACGAGGTCGAGGCGCGCAAGACCTTCTTCGGTCCTGCGCACGAAAAGGTCCGGGTCGATGCCCGGTCTCTCCTGCGCTGTCGCGGCTTCGCTCATCGGTTCCTCAGTCGCGTATGACGACGCGCTTTTCCTCGACGAAGGTTTCGCCCTTCGCGCCGCTGGCCGCGATGCGCACGAGCCAGTTGCCTGCGTGCTTGAGATCGAAGACGCCTTCGTAGCGGCCCGGTGCCGTTTCGACGAGTTTCATGCGGGCGTCTTCGCCGGACACGACGGGACGCCAGAATGTGCCGAGCACAGTGAGCCCCGAAACGGGCGTGCCGCTTGCGTCGACGAATGCCACGCTGAGTGCTGTGTTGTTGTCCGTGCCGGGGAGGGGATCGGCCGCAATCGCCGCCGTCCAGCCGAGCTGGCGTTGCGCTTCCATGCGTTCGAGCACATCGTTATAGGCGCGGCCCTTCTGATAGGCACCTTCGATTTCCACACCGTCGAAGGTCGACAGCGCGCCATAGATCATGAGCCCGTTCGCGCCGAAGACGACGGCAAAGAAGAGGACGAAGCCCGTCAGCACATGCCGGCCGGTCACCTTGCCGAAGCGCTCCGAAGGGCGATAGTCGCTGTCTCCGATGCTCATTTTCCAGGTCCCCGGAAAGTTGTCGATCTTGTTGCGATCTTGCCGCTCTCGGTATCGGTAACCACGAAATCGAAGTCCGCTTCGCCGCCCTTGATCGCTGCGGCGCGCTCGGCCGGCAGGCTTACGAAGAAGCGGGCATTCTCAAGCTTGTCGGCTTCGACGATGACGGTGGCCGTGCCCTCGCCCGCGAGCGCCGGCCGGGTCAGGATAGCGCCTTCGAGGCCGTCAATCGAGACGCGAAAAATGCGCTCGGAATGCTCCTTGTTGACGATCTTGACCTGATAGCCGTTACGGATCGAGCCGTCGGACAGCCGCACGAAGAGCGGGTTGCGGTCGGCGAGCACGCTGACGTCGAGCGTCGTACGGTTGCTGAGCGCCACGAGCATGATCGCGGCGACGAGCGCCAGCACCACGGAATAAAGGATCGTGCGCGGACGCAGGATGTTGAGCCGGGGGGTCTCGCCCGCGCGGCGGCGCTCCTGGTTACGGAAAGTGTCATAGGCGATGAGGCCACGGGGACGCTCGACCCGGTCCATGATCTCGTCGCAGGCATCGATGCAGAGGGCGCACTGAATGCATTCGAGCTGCATGCCGTCGCGGATGTCGATGCCCATGGGGCAGGCGGCGACGCATTGTCCGCAGTCGATGCAGTCGCCGCGTCCTTCCCAGCTCGCACCCTTCTTGTGCGGCCCGCGCGTCTCGCCGCGATCTTCCTTGTAGCTGACGAGGAGCGATTCCTCGTCGAACATCGCGCCCTGGATGCGCGGCCAGGGGCACATATAGATGCAGACCTGCTCGCGCGCGATGCCGCCAAGGAGATAGGTCGTCAGGGCGAAGAGGCCGACGAAGAGATAGGCGGCGGAAGGCGCGTCGAAGGTCAGGAACTGGCCCGCCAGCGTCGGTGCATCGGCGAAATAGAAGACCCAGGCGCCGCCCGTTGCCAGTGCGATCAGGACCCAGGTCAGGTGCTTTCCCGCCTTGCGCGCCAGCTTGCCCGCGCTCCAGGGCGACTTGTCGAGGCGGATGCGCTTGGCGCGGTCGCCTTCGAAGAAGCGTTCCACATGGATGAAGAGGTCGGTCCAGACCGTCTGCGGGCAGGCATAGCCGCACCAGACGCGGCCGGCGACGCTCGTCACGAGGAAGAGGCCGAGCGCGGCGAGAATAAGGAGGCCCGTGACGTAGTAGAATTCCTGCGGCCAGATTTCGAGGAAGAAAAAGTAAAAGCGCCGCGCGGGAAAATCGAGCAGCACCGCCTGGTCGGGGAGGTTCGGTCCCCGGTCCCAGCGCAGCCAGGGCGTGACGTAGTAGATCGTCAGGGTCACCGCCATCACCAGCCATTTCAGGCGGCGGAAGGTGCCGTGGACGAGCTTCGGATAGACTTTTACCCGGCTTGCATAGAGCGGGCGGTTCTTTTCCGAATTGACGGCTGTGTAGCGCTCGCCTTCCTCGCCGTGGGGGCTTGCGCCCGCCGTTGCCGCGGCTTCGGCCGCAAGACGTTCGAGGGTCGTGGCGGTATCTGTCATTGGTGTACTCGAGGATCTGGTCCCCGGAGGCGGAACGCCGAGAAGCGTTCCGCCCGCTTGGTCCGGCGGTACTACTTCTCGCCGCCGCCGAGGGAGTGAACAAAGAGCGTCAGCGAGCGGATCGTGCCCTCATCGAGGCGTGTTCCCCAAGCTGGCATGACGCCGCTGCGGCCGTTTGACACGGTTTCCACGATGGCCTCCTTGTCGCCGCCATAGAGCCAGATGGCGTCGGTCAGGTTCGGCGCGCCGAGTTCGCGGTTGCCGGTGCCCGCATCGCCATGGCAGGCGACGCACTGGCTTTCGAAGACCGCCGTGCCGCGGACGGCCGCTTCGCCATCATGGGGCTGGCCCGACAGGAGCAGAACGTATTCGGCCACGTCGGAGATTTCCGAGCGGTTCAGAATGCCGTCCCGGCCATAGGCCATCATTATGTTGAGGCGCGTCTCGTCATCCGCGTCCCAGCGGATACCGTGCAGAAGGGTGGTGTGGATGTCGTCCAGCGTGCCGCCCCAGATCCAGTCGTCGTCGTTGAGGTTCGGGAAGCCCTTGGACCCCTGGGCGCCCGAGCCGTGGCAGGGCGCGCAATTGTCGCCAAAGGCGGCCTTGCCGGCACCGAGCGCGACTTCCATCAGCGCCGGATCGTTGGCGATTTCTTCGAGCGGCATGGTCGCGATCTGTTCCATGGCGCCCGAGCGGCCCTCGGCGACGGCCGCGAGCTCGTTCGTCACGATGTTACGCTGCTCATAGCCGATCACGCCCTGCGTATAGGTCCAGCCGTCTCCCGTAAGATAGGGCCAGGTGGGCATGACCACCCAGTAGGCGAAGGACCAGAGGATGCAAGCATAGAAGGTGTAGACCCACCATTTCGGCAGCGGGTTGTTCAGCTCGCGGATCCCGTCCCATGTGTGGCCGGTCGTTTCGACGCCGGTCACGTCGTCCTTGTGCTTCTCGCTCATTGTCCGGTCTCCGTGTCCTTCTTCTGGCTATCCTCGGGATCCTTGTCCTCGAGGGGCAGATTCGCCATGCGGTCGAATTTCTTCTTGTTCGCGGGCCAGAGCGCGTAGGCCAGCACGGCGGTGAAAAGCACCACCATGAGAATGAGCCCGCCCGTTCCGAACCAGGTTCTCACCAGCGAATAGGTGGTCTCGCTATCCAAGGCGCACTCCTATTGCTTGAAGTCCGCATTCTCGTAGGCATTGAAGTCCACGAGCGTGCCGAGCATCTGCAGGTAGGCGACGAGTGCATCGAGTTCCGAGATCATCGCCGGGTTGCCGTCGAAGTCGCGTGCCACCGCCTTCGGATAGCGCTGCATCAGCCCTTCCGTGTCGGCGTCCGGCGTTGCCTGCGCTTCGAGATCGGCGCGGGCATTCTCGATATTTTCCTGCGCATAGGGCACCCCCGCCATTGCAAGCGCCGAGAGGCCCTTGCTTGTATTGCGGTAATCGAGCGGTGTGCTGGCGAGGAAGGGATAGCCCGGCATGACCGATTCCGGCACCACGGCGCGGGGATCTGCCATGTGCAGCCTGTGCCATTCGTCGGAATATTTGCCGCCCACGCGGGCAAGGTCCGGTCCCGTGCGCTTCGATCCCCACTGGAAGGGGTGGTCGTACTTGCTTTCCGCCGCGAGCGAGTAGTGCCCGTAGCGTTCGACCTCGGAGCGGAGCGAGCGGATCATCTGGCTGTGGCAGGTGTAGCAGCCTTCGCGCAGATAGATGTTGCGGCCGGCGAGTTCGAGCGGGCTGTAGGGGCGTACGCCCTCCACGTCCTCGATCGTGCTCTTGATCAGGAAGGTCGGAACGATTTCGACCAGTCCGCCGATCGCCACCACGACCAGAGTGAGGAGGAGGAGCAGGATCGAGTTCTTTTCGATCGCTTCATGCGAGAACTTTTTTGCCATGACCTTTGCTCCTCACTCGGCGGGTTGCGGCATGGCGCCGGCAGGCGCCGGGGCGGGCAGGGGCTCGCTTTCGCGGACGCGGCCCTTGATGGTCATCCAGCAGTTGTAGACCATGATCAGAGCGCCAACGAGGAAGAGCACGCCGCCAAGCGCGCGGATGACATAGAAGGGATGCATTGCGGCGACCGTTTCCGCGAAGGAATATTCGAGGAAGCCCTGCGCGTCGTAAGCGCGCCACATCAGGCCCTGCAGGATGCCCGACACCCACATCGCGGTGATGTAGAGAACGATGCCGATGGTGGCGATCCAGAAGTGCCAGCTCACAAGGGCGAGCGAGTAGAGACGCTCGCGCTTCCAGAGCCAGGGGATGAGGCAGTAGATGGCGCCGAAGGAAACGAAGCCGACCCAGCCGAGCGCGCCCGAATGCACGTGGCCGATCGTCCAGTCGGTGTAGTGGGAAAGCGAGTTCACCGCCTTCACCGACATGACCGGACCTTCGAAGGTCGACATGCCGTAGAAAGCGACGGAGACGACCAGCATGCGGATCACGGGGTCGGTCCGGAGCTTGTCCCAGGCGCCCGACAGCGTCATCAAGCCGTTGATCATGCCGCCCCAGGAGGGCATCCAGAGCATGATCGAGAAGGTCATGCCGAGCGTCTGCGCCCAGTCGGGCAGCGCCGTGAAGTGCAGATGGTGCGGGCCCGCCCAGATGTAGAGGAAGATCAGCGACCAGAAATGGACGATCGACAGCCGGTAGGAATAGACCGGCCGTTCGGCGCGCTTCGGCACGAAGTAGTACATCATGCCGAGGAAGCCGGCGGTCAGGAAGAAGCCCACCGCGTTGTGGCCGTACCACCACTGGATCAGCGCGTCCTGCACGCCGGGGAAGAGCGCATAGCTCTTGGACGAGGTCAGGCTCTCGGGGATCGCGAGATTGTTGCCGATATGGAGCATCGCGATCGTCACGATGAAGGCGAGGTAGAACCAGTTCGCGACGTAGATGTGCGGTTCCTTGCGCTTGGCGAGCGTTGCCAGGAAGACAAGGAGATAGACCACCCAGACGAGAGTGAGCCAGAGGTCGGCGTACCATTCGGGTTCGGCATATTCCCTCGCCTGGGAAACGCCCATCAGGTAGCCGGTCGCGGCCACCACGATGAAAAGATTGTAGCCCCAGAAGACGAACCAGGGAGCGACGTCGCCGGCAAGCCGCGTGCGGCAGGTGCGCTGTACGACGTAGAAGGAGGTCGCGATCAGCGCATTGCCGCCGAAGGCGAAGATCACCGCCGAGGTGTGAAGCGGCCGCAACCGGCCGAAATTCGTGATGGCGGTATCGAGATTGAGGAAGGGAAAGGCGAGCTGGAAGGCGATCACGACGCCGACCAGGAAGCCCGCGACGCCCCAGAAGAGGGTTGCGATGGCGCCGGCCTTCACCACGCCGTCATTATAGCCCGTGCCGTCGTCCTCGCGCGCGCCGCCATGCGTCGTTGCGTTGAGATGGCGCTGTCCCAGCGCCATCACGCCCGCCGCGAAGGCGAAGGCGAAGAGCCAGGCATGGGCGGCCATCGGCGCGTCCTGTGCCTTGGCGGCGATTATGATGGAGAGTACCGTCCCCGCGATGAGTGACCCCGCAACGGCCCAAGCCGAAGAGGTCATCGTGCCGGGAAGGTTCGAGCCCGGCGCGCCTGAAACCGCCATGTCACGCTATCCTTATGTGCGTTGCCTTCATGCCGGATAGTGTCGGTGGTCAGATTGCGCATTTGCCGATTCAACCCCTCCATACCCAGCCCCAAAACCATATAACTTGTGCGGATAAACAAGTACCGGCCAGCTTGCCGCGCTGCAAAATGTCACATCCGTAATGCAGCTTTCTCCTTGCTCAGCCGCGCAAAAT
>JAGUWA010000254.1 GCA_020062605.1 Parvibaculum sp.
CGAGCCGCGCCGCCGCCGCCTCCGCCGCGAGACCTTGGCGCCCGCTTTCGAACAACGCGAGGATCTCTTCGAACTCACGGACGTGCCAGTCCGAGTCCGCGGAGGCAGGCGATATTTCCTCGTCACCGGAGCGAGCGGCAGGAGGACTGCTCTTTCCCATGAGAAGGTACTCGACGCGACCCGCAATCTCGGCGTGCTCAAGTGCTGGATCGAACTCGACAAGAAGAGTGCCAGTCCGGATGTCAGCAGCAAGACCGCGTATGGCGGCGTCGCGGGAGAGGCCGTGCTCAAGTACCGCCTTGACCTTTCGCGAACGATAGAGACGCGGGACAGCGAGCCTTACACGGCCGGGCACCGCGTCATGTTTGACATGGATCTCGCATGCGCCGTCGCTGCCTGAACCGGCATGCATTTTGCGCCTGACGCGGGAATGGCTCCGCGCGTCTTCCATCGGAATGTTCTCCGCTCAAGGTCTCGTCTGCGCCAGACTAGCCGAAGGCGCGACGGAACTCGACAGGCGGATCCAGAGACAAAGGGTCGCTATGTCGGTTTCGTGTCACTCCAGCGTGAAGGCCAGCTTCAGCTTTACCTGATAGTGACCGACCTTGCCGTTCTCCACATGTCCGCGCGTTTCCACTACCTCGAACCAGCGCAGCTCCCTGAGTGTCTTGCTTGCCTTCTCGATGGCGTTGCCGATGGCGCCTTCGATGCTTTCGGGCGAAGAGCCGACAACCTCTATTACCCTGTAGACATGCTCTGACATTGGCGGATGCCTCCCTTTGTTCCGTATCGGGCCGGCTTGTGTCTCCCGCAGGAAGATGGAGCGGCGGGCGCGGCGGGCAAGGGGTGGCGGCGCCCCAATACGGAAAGCATGGCAATGAGCCAGAAGCTTTGGCAGACTGTGGACGCAACCGCGAGACTGGCACCGGACCAAGGGAGGGCGCCGAATGAACCGCGCGATGCGATCCGTGCTCTATGCGACGCTGGCGATCATCGGCGCCATGCTGCCCGGGCTCGGCCTTTCTCAGACGAACGCGCCCGCGGCGGAGGATGCCCCTCCACCGCTTGCACTCGTCTCGACAATCGACGGCGCGATCGGCCCCGCCACCGCGCGCCAGATCGCGATGGCGATCGAGACGGCGGAGGAAAGGCGCTCGGACGTCCTCGTCCTCCGGATCGACACGCCGGGCGGCCTCGTGACATCGACGCGCGACATCGTGAGCGACATTCTCGCATCGGAGGTGCCCGTAGCAGGTTATGTCTGGCCGGGCGGCGGCCACGCCGCCAGCGCCGGCACCTATATCGTCTATGCGACAGGTATTGCCGCAATGGCGCCAGGCACGAATATCGGCGCCGCCACGCCCGTGACGATGGGCGGCATGCCCGGCACGCCGCAGCAGCCGCCAGGACAGGAAGAGAAAGGCGACGAAGGCGGCACCCCCTCCAATGAGCAGGCCCTCTCGAAAAAGGCGACGAACGATGCCGTCGCACTTATCGTGAGCCTTGCCGAAGCGCATGGCCGCAATGCCGAATGGGCCGAAGCAGCCGTGCGCGAAGGCGAAAGCATCGGCGCAAGGAAGGCACAGGAACTCGGCGTGGTCGAACTTGTTGCGCCAAGTCTCGAAGATCTTCTGAGCAAGATGGACGGACGCGAAGTTCTCGCTAACGGCAAGCCGGTCACGTTGTCGACGGCCGACGCGCGGATCGAGCATCTGGAGCCGGGCTTCATGACCGAACTTCTGGCGCTCATCAGCAATCCGAATGTTGCCTTCCTGCTCATGATGATCGGTGTCTACGGCATCATTTTCGAACTCTCCAATCCTGGCAGCTTCGGTCCGGGTATTCTCGGCGCAATCTGCCTGTTGCTCGGCCTCTATGCGCTGAACCAGTTACCGCTCGACTATACGGGCGCGGCACTCATCGTGTTCGGCCTCGTGCTGATGATGGTCGAGGCCTTTACGCCGACATTCGGCATTGTCGGATTCGGTGGCCTGATCGCATTCATTTTCGGCGCCGCCATTCTCGTCGACAGCGACGCGCCCGAGTTCCAGCTTTCCTGGTGGACCATCGGGACAACGGCGCTCGCGAGCGCAATCCTCCTGATTTTCCTCGTCGGTTACACGTGGCGCGCGATGCGCCGGCCGGTCGCAACGGGTGCCGAGGAATTGCGAGGCGCGGAGGCGCACGTTCTCGAATGGGCCAACGGCGAAGGATACGTTCATGTCCATGGCGAACGCTGGCACGCGCGCGGGCCGGCGGACCTCGCTCCGCAATCGACAGTACATATCGAGAAGATGGACGGGCTGACGCTCGTCGTGAGCTGAGCCGCGCGGCGGCCGGCATCCAATCCACAAGGAAGGAGCGCCCACCATGGGAGGTCTGGCATTCTACGTTCTGGCGGCGGTGCTCATCGTTGCCTTCTTCGCTTCCGCGATCCGCATCCTGCGCGAATACGAGCGAGGCGTCGTCTTCACGCTCGGCCGCTACACCCGCATCGCGGGGCCTGGCTTCATCATCCTGATCCCCGTGATCCAGCAGATGGTGCGCGTCGACCTCAGAACTTTCGTCGAGGACGTGCCGACGCAGGATGTGATCTCGCGCGACAATGTGTCGGTGAAGGTAAACGCGGTGCTCTATTTCCGCATCGTGGACCCGGAACGCGCGATCCTGCAGGTCGAGAATTACATGGAGGCAACAAGCCAGTTGGCACAGACGACGCTTCGCTCCGTTCTCGGCAAGCACGAGCTCGACGAGATGCTGGCCGAGCGCGACAAGCTCAACGCGGATATTCAGGCAATCCTCGACGAGCAGACGGACGCGTGGGGCATCAAGGTTGCCAATGTCGAGATCAAGCATGTCGACATCGACGAGAGCATGGTGCGGGCAATCGCGCGGCAAGCGGAGGCGGAACGCTTCCGCCGCGCGAAGATCATCAACGCCGAAGGCGAGCAGCAGGCGGCGGAAAAACTCGTGGAGGCCGGCCGCATCCTGGGCGGCGACCCCCGGGCGATGCAGCTTCGCTATTTCGCCGCCCTCCACGACATTGCAGGCGACAAATCGAACACCATCGTCTTCCCCATGCCGATCGACCTGATCGAGGGACTGAAGGCCGGCACCCGGACATAAACCGCTAAGCCTCTGTAACTGCAAGAAGTCGGTGCCGGGCTCGGACCTTCATGGATATTCTTCGACGACCACACGCGCGAAGTGATCCATGTGCAGGTGCCGGGAACCGGAACGGCAGGCGAGACAGGAAACGAGCCCGGCGGAGTGACGATCGCTCCGCCGCCGGCCGGAGCCCCTCCGGCCACGGACGATCCCTCCAAAAGGGTTCGATCCCCGCTCGCGGGAAGATGCTGTCTCCCTGAATAATGCAACCCGCTGCAACGACCGATACGAGTCGCAACGGGAGGCGAGATGAGCGAAATCACTTACGTTTCCGGATGGCGGAAGCGCGACGTAAAAATCGAAAAGGACGCCATCGCCACATGGCGCGCATACGATGCGATGCCCGAGGGCGTATCGCCGGAGGAGCGGGCGTCCGAAATCTGCTGCCTCGCCTATGACGGAGACGCCGTTGCCGGCATTTCGACCGTCGAGATAAAGCCGTGCCGGCCTCTGCGGAACAGGCTCTTCGGCTATCTGCGCGTCTTCACCCTTCCCGACTATGAGCAACAGGAAATCGCGATCGGACTCGCGATCAACTGCCGCGACACGCTGGAAGCATGGGCGCTCGAGCATCCCGGCGAAAAGCTTTGCGGCATGGCGGCCGTCTACCAATCGCCGAAACTCGGACCGACACCTGTCGGCAAGTCCGGCCTGACGCTCATCGGATATACGCCGCAAGGCTTTCAGCATCGCGTTGTCTGGTTCCCTCACATTCGCCTGTAATCAAAAGGAGGTACACGGAATGAACAATCCCGCCGGCGGCCGCGAAACGCGGTCCGACACCCATCTCTCCTATGCCGTGGTGGCATCGGGAACGCTGATCGCCATTGCGATCGTCGTTTCCGCGCTCACGGGATCGGGCGGCAACGGGTTGATGCCGAACCCGCAGGGCGGCATCTGGATCGAGCGCAACAACGCGCTTTATCTCTGCCAGGCAAGGCCCGATGGACCCGCCCGCTGCGTGAACGCGGCGGACGGCACGACGCTCGCCTATGGGGATATCCCGCGCTGAAAAGGCCCGACCGTCACTGAAATGTCATCGTAACGTCACAAAGACAAGCCCGGCTCCGGCCGGGCTTTTTCTTGAGCAAGACCTCGCCACCGAAAGCGGGGACAAGTTGCCCGCACCAATCCGGACAAAAAATGGCGCCCCGGTTATCCCCGGGGCGCCATTCAAGTTTGAGGGACGCCGATCCTCAGAAGGCGATTCGGATCGCCGCCGAGAGGCTCTGCTCGTCGTAGTCGCTCTGGAACTCGCCGTCATAGGTGACGCGCAGCGTGACCCCGTTCGACCCTTCGAAGGTGAGACCGCCAAGGACGCCGTAGGAGACGTCGTCGCGCGGCGTCGTCTGTGTGACGAAGGCACCGCCGCCGACCACGCTGCCCGTGGTCGCCTCGTCGGGATCGGCAAGTTCGCCGAGCACCTTCACGCCAAGCTCGGGGATGAGCTTGGAGCCGCCTTCGAGCTCCGCCGTGTAGCGCAGATTGACACCGCCAACTGCGCGCAGCGACTCGATGGTGCGCCCGTTGACGCTTGTCGGCAGCGGACCCGTTTCCGTATAGGCGTCCACATCGACCAGATTGTAGCGGAGCCCCACATTGGGTGTGACGTCCCACTGGCCGGAGGTGAACATGTGGCCGACCTCTGTGCGCGCCGCGAACTGCGTGCCGTCATAGTCCGCGACATTCACGCCGCCGAGCGAGCGGCGCGAGCTGTCATAGTTGTTGAGGCCGTAGCCGAGCGAGCCGTTGACGTACCAGGCACCGGGCCGGTAGCTCAGATAGGCAACGGCGCCATAGCCGTCGACCGTTGTGGTCGAGTTCGCCCCCGGGCCGTTCTCGTCGATGTCGGACGAGGTGTAGTAGACGCTGAGGCCGACGCGGGTGTTTTCCGCAACCTTGCCGTCGACACCACCGGTCAGGCCCCACATATCCGTATCGAAGCCATTGACGCCGGAGGGCGTGTATTCGGCCTTGAGGCCGCCGACCCGTCCCCAGAGCGCCCACTCGCCGTCGCCGCCGAGCATCTCGTCACCCGCGGCAAGACCCGTATCGCCACCGCCCTGCGCGATGGTGAAACCGCCGCCCGAGATCCGGTCCATGATCATGTCGAAGATGAGATCGGTGGAGGCGATGGTGCTCGTGCCTTCGGCCTCGCTTTCGGAAGGCAGCGTGTCCTCGACGGCCTGGAGCAGCGCTGCGCGCTGTTCCTCTTCCGTCTCGAACTGGGCGAGCCAGAGCGTGAGGGGGCTATCGATGGGCTGGGTCGCGATGTACTCGTCGATCGCCTGGGCGAGGTCCACGAGATTCACGCTGCCATCGTCGCCGATCTCGGTATCTTCCGCCGTTTCCGCGAGCTGGACGCGCAGGAAGAGATCGTTCGCCGAGCCGGTCTCCACGACCTCGTCGTCCATCACCTTCAGGAAGTCGAAGAGGATGGTGTTGTCCTCGACGGTGGCGCCGTAATCGGTGACGCCGTTCTCGCTCGAGGCCGAGGCGATCAGAATGTCGCTGCCGACCACGCCGGAGAGACCGCTCACGACATCGACGTCTATGGTCGAACCCTCCGCGAAGGTGACCGTGTTGCCATAGACCACGGCCGCTCCGCCCGACGAGATGTCGGTACCGAAGGTGCTGCCTTCATTGAAGGCGACATCGCCCGACACGTCGAAGAAGCCGCCAAGGGTCAGATCGAGCGTGCCGGAGATCGAAACCTCGCTTGCCTCCACATAGACGCCTTCATCCGTGACGCCGAGCGTTGCCCCGTCGGCGACGCTGACCGTGCCTTCGCCATAGCTCGTATGAATACCGAACCCGTCGAGCACCAGCGTACCGCTGTCGATATCGACCGTATCGAAGTGGGAGATGGCCCAGCCGTCGATGCCGTCATCGAGCGTGATCGTATCGTCATGCTCGAAGGTGAGATAGGCGCTGTTATAGGCGGGAAGTCCCAGCAACTCGATACCGCTCTCGGTCGCATGGATGCCGAGACCGAGCTGGACGCCGGAACCGGAGACCGTCACCTCGTCAATGCCGTCGCCGGTATAGATCGCACCTGTCACCGTACCGCCATCGACGAGGATCGTATCGTCGCTGTAGCCGAGCGAGGTGTCGATGTCGCCGTCGACGGAGCCCGTATGGGTGATGTCGACGGTGGCGGTGTACTCGTAGAGGCCATTGGCCGCCACCAGAACATCGCCCGTGATCTCACCGTCATTGACGATGGTGACGTATTTCGTGTCGTAAGCGTAGATCGCCGCGCCGTCGGCCGACGAGATGACGCCGTCTTCGGTGTTGGTGATGTCGACGGTCGGACCGCTCGCCCGGATGGCATCGGCATAATCGCCGGCCGCCTCGATCGTGCCGGAGTTGTAGATCGTCGTCGTGGCGAAGCCCCCGGAGTTGACGATGACCGCATGGCTGTAGTCGCCGGAGGTTTCGATCGTACCGCTATTGTCTAGCGAGGCGGTGCTGCCGCGAAGATGGACGCCCGGCGTGTAGTCGCCCGCGACGTCTATGCTGCCCCGGTTCACCATCTCAACTTCGTCATAGGCCTGGAGATAGACGCCGCCGTTCTCGTCGGTGTTGTCGGCGACGACGATGACTTCCGCATCCTCGTCATTGAGGAAGTAGATGTCATCGCCTTCGGACACGTCTACACGGCCGGTGATCGAACCGTAGTTGCTTATCGAGACATCGTCCGCATTGTCGATCTCGATACCGGATTCGACGACGGAGATCGTGCCGTAGTTCACGACGGCAACCTCGTTCACGTCCTGAATGTCGATGCCGTCGGCACCGTACGAGGTGACGGTGCCGTGGTTCACTACGGTCGCGTACTCGGCATATTCCACGAAGATCGCGTCGCTGTCGTAGGAGTAGACTTCGCCGTCTTCGAGATTGGTGATGTTGACCGTCGGACCGGAGGCGTAGATGCCCCGCGCGTCCTCGCCGGTCACCTTGATGAGACCACCATTGATGACGGTCGTCGTGTCGATGCTCTCCGAAGAGATGCGGACGCCGTCCGAGTAGTAGCCATAGGTGCGGATCGTGCCGTAGTTCCGGAGCTCCGCCGTGTCGCCGAAGACCGTAGCGCCGAAGGCATAATCGCCATGCGTAACGACGGTGCCGCTGTTGTAGACATAGGCCGTTCCGTTGTCTGCATTGGCATCGATGCCATGAGCTTCGTCACCATAGGTCTCGATGCTCGCATCGAGCACCTCGTCGTAGTCGTTCGTGTCCGTTGCATTGACGGCGAGAACATCACCTTCGTCGGAGGACACGACCATGCCCGACGCATACTCGCCATAGGTGAGGATGCTCGAACCGGTATTGTAGGCGCGGGCGTCGGCATCGCTGTACTCATCGCCTTCGTTGAAGGCACCCAGGCCGATAGAGCCGTCGCCATGTGTGACGATGCTGGACGCATATTTGTTGCCCGCCCAGGCATCGCCCTCGTCGCTGTCCGCGATGACGCCGGCCGCAGACTCGCCATGGGTCGTAATCGACGAATAGGCCCAGTTGACCGCATATGCGTCTTCTTCGTCTGCCTCAGCGCGCAGTGCATCCGCACCGTCGCCATACGTGACGATGGTGGCGTGATACTTGTTGAAGGCAAAGGCATCGCCTTCCGAGGAGAAGGCCGCAACGCCATAGGCGTAATAGCCGCTGGTTGCGTTGCCGTATTCGTCCATCGTGCCGGTCGTCACATCGCCGTAGAAATTGCCGGCAAGCGCCTGCTCGTCCCCGCCCGCGACGGCGAGAACGCCCGAGGCAAAATCGCCCGTGGTGACGATAGTCGAGCGGAAATCGGCGGGTTCGAAGCCATCCGCATCGACGAAATCCGCGACGGAGACATGGCCTTCGTCGCCGTAGAAATAGAAGCCATCCTCGAAGTACTGGCCGGGGAAGCTGTTGATCGCGACCGCGGCACCGCCCTCGCCATTCGAGTAGTCGCCGATGTCGCCGAACTCCGTGCCCGTGGCGGCGACGAGGCCGTGGGCGCCCTGACCGCTCGTGACAATGGAGCCGCCGAGCACGTTATAGGCAAAGGCATCGCCATATTTCGCGACGGCCGCGACGCCATAGGCATCGTCGCCCGCCGTCTGGACCATGCCGGCATTGCCGGCGATCGCGTCGCCGCCATATTCCTGAAAGATCGGATTGTCGTAGACGTCGTAGCCGGTGATGACTTCCTCGCCGCCCGCATAGGCAGCGACGCCATAAGACTCGTCACCGGAAGTCTGCACGCTGCCGGTGTTGAGCGCCTGGGCAACGCCGTATTCCGAAGTTGCATAGAGCGCGTCGGAGCCCTCTCCGACGGTCGTGACGGAACCCGTGCTCAGCACGAGCGCGCCGTCCTCGCCATAGGCGTAAGCCGCAGTGGCGAAGTCGCCATAGACATAGGTGTCGAATTCGTTGGTGTAGGTGCGGCCGGTCGAGATCGAGCCGTAGTTGCGCAGATCGGCAAAGCCATTCTCGGCATACACATATACGGCATCGGAATAGTCCTCCGTGGCCGTGACCGTGCCGCCCTCGCGGTTGATGAAATAGGCATTGCCTTCATCGACATAGATCGACAGGGTCGTCTCGTCGTAGCGGTCCGAGACGATGGAGCCGCTGTTGTCAACCAGGGCGTATTCGTCGACGTCGATGTCGACATTGCCGACGATCGAACCGTTGTTGTAGAGATAGGCGGCATCCGACTCGTCGATGTCGATCGCCCTGTCTTCGGCCGAATAGATCAGACCGGTCGCGACGACTTCCTCGTCCACAATAACGACGTCGTTGGTGACGCGGACGATCGGGCCGAAAGCTTCGATGCCGCCCGAATCCTCGCCATAAGATGCGATGACGCCGGTGTTGACGATCGTCGTGGTGTCATAACCATAGGATTCGGCCCGGACGGCATCCGTGTCGTAGCCATAGGTCTTGATGCTGCCGCTGTTGGTCACGGAGGCCGAATAGCCCCTGATATCGACGCCGTCGGCGTATTCGCCATAGGCGACGACCGAGCCGTCATTCGTTACGCTGACACTGTCGCCGCGCCCGTAGATGCCGTCCGAATACTCGCCCGAGGTGCGGACGATGCCGTCCTCCGCATTGACGATTTCGACGTCGCCTTCGGATGGCCCGTAGTTATTCTCGGCGACGGCGCGGATGCCGTCGGAATAGTCGCCTTCCGTTTCGACCTCGCCCGAATTGTAGGCATAGACTTCGTATTTGCCGTAGGCGTAGAGGCCGTGCGCGTCCTCACCGCCCGTGAAGACGAGGCCGGTGTTCTCGACATTGGCATACTTGCCGTCGGCATGGACGCCAATGCTGCCGTCGCCGGTTGTGGAAACCGAGCCCGCATTGACCGCCGTTGCCGTGCCGTACCAGCCCCATTCCGTCGCCGCGTAGACGCCGTAGGAATCCTCACTCGTCGTGCCGATGATACCGGTCGAACTGTTTTCGGCGCGGGCGTCATAGCCTTCGGAGGCGAAGGCGGCGATGCCGTGATGCTCGCCATATTCGTCGAAGTAGTCCCCCGTCAGCACCGTGCCGTCATTGACGACTGTCTGATTGCCATAGCCGTTGACGACGATGCCGGCATTGTCGCCCCACCAGTCCGCTTCGTTGTTCGTGGTATCGACAAACGAACCTTCGCCGAGAATGACGGTGACGTCCTCCACGTCGATGTCGATCGTATCGTCGAAAGTGCCGATGCAGAGGATCTGCGTGCCGTCGCCGGCCTGCGGCAGACAGTTACCCGCTCTTGCAGGCCCCGCGCCGGCAAGACCAACCGCCACGATCGACGCGCCGGAAAGAAGCGCGGCCGCAAAGACACGCCGCACACCGCCGGCCGTTGTGGCCCGCCCACTCGTTCGAACGACGCCGCCATAATAACTGTAGGCGGAGGTGAGCAGCGTCTGCTCCTCGCTCCGCACCTTGCCGGTGTTCTTTTCGCTGTTTCGCTTCGTCATCGGGGGCCCCCAAAAAGAGTCAATTCGGGAGCCAGACTGCGCGAGCGGAAAAAGGCGCTCCACTTGAGTCTAAGCCAAATAGGCGGGCGCTTTCGCACCATTGCGGATGAATTCCGCGCGTTAACGGAGTCAATCCATAGGCAGATGGGTTTTTCGGGAGAAAGGCAGGGAAAACGCGGAAATGAGGGTTCTGAAATCTTAGCGAAGTATTGAAAATCGATTCAAACCGGCACGCGAAACGGACGAAGTTCAGGAGCGGCGCGGACGGCGGGGGGACACCGTCCGCGCGCTTTTCAGGCCACCGCTTCCTTTGCGGGCGCCTTTTCCGCTTGCTCCCCCGCGCTACGCAGATCCTGCGGCGCCCAGTTCTCGATCGAGATTTCGCTGCGAATCGATCCATCGAGAAGCCCCGTCGCCTTGGGGCAGGTGACACCCGGCAGCACGAAGACATCGAACAGTTCGCGCACCTCGCCCTTGAGCCTGATCCATTCGACGATATCGCCATTGCGCATGTCGACGATCTGCACGCCGCACCAGGGATCGGCATCGCGTTTGGCAAGCTCGTCGTCGAGCTCGAGACCGGAGAAGCTGCCGTCGCGCGGGAGCGACAGGCCGACAAAGGCGTAAGGCCCGTGAAAGCCGAGGCCGCGCGCAAATCCCGGCAGGAAGGTGATGACCTCGCGCTTGCCGGTCTGCTCGTCGACGCGGCAAAGCTCGCCTCGCCCGGAATTGAGCACATAAAGGGAGCCGTCATGCAGCCGCGGCGAATGCGGCATGGAAAGCTCTTCGGTCACCATGCGATCGTCGCGGACATCCATGACGAAGCCGCCGGATGCGCGCCGGTCGCGCCAGCCCGTGATCACATCGCTGCGGCAGACCGCCGTGACGTAGCGCGCCTCGCCATCGGCCATGGCGAGCCCGTTCAGATGGCAGCGGTCTTCAGGCGCGAGTCGCGAGATGAAGGGCGGCTTCCAGATCGGCCTGAAACTGTGGGTGAGGCTGAACGTCGCGAGGCAGGAGAACTTCGTGTTGACGAAGATGACGCGGCCGCCCTTTTCGACACCGAGCTCATGCGCATCGAGGTCGCCCGTCGTCTGCGCGTTGCGCGGCACGTAGTTGCGGTCAAAGCCGTCCAGCGTCTGGCCTTCGCGGAGCACGTTTTCGAGCCGCCATATCTGGTGCTGGCCCGCGAGATAGAGGCGTTGCGGCGTCGCCGCTACACCCATCGCATGAACGAAGTGACGCTCGTGGAAACTGACCTTGCCCCGGGGCAGGCGGCCGACGAGATAGAGCCGGCCGCTCTGATAGGAGGTGAAGCCGAAGCTCAGCCTGTTGCGCTCCATGAAACTGTGAAGCCCGCGCGAGCAGGAAATCTGCGTCGGCTTCTTCTCCGCCGGTTTCTGTTGGGCGGGTTTCATCTCGGTCACGTTGGGCGCACCCTTTTTCGGTTTCTCCGTCATCGCGAATTCGTTTCCTTCCATTCGGATGCGATAGCGCGTTGCGCCCGCGGGAGCTTCGCTATGCTTCGCAAATCACGCGGCGGTGACCGGCCCCGCGCCGGATACAACCGCCTGCAACGGAGACAGATTGCAGCATGGCCAACACACGATTCTCGACACGAGTTGCCTCCATTTCCGCATTCATCTGCGCGCGCGCGGGGAGGATCTCCGAATGACACGCACGGCAAAAACGGCCCGGAAGACCGAAACGAAGAGCGCCGCGAAAGCCGCGCCGCCCGAGCTGAAGGAAGTGGCGCCCGCCGCCGATGCGGCCGATCCCGCCGCCGAAAAGCGCCGCCGC
>JAGUWA010000097.1 GCA_020062605.1 Parvibaculum sp.
GCCCGCGCCGGTCAGCGCATAGCCGGTCGGTTCCCGCACGAAGAGCTTCGCGCCGAGGCGTTTTTCCAGCGTCGCGATGTGCCGGCCCACCGTGGCATGGCTGAGCTTGAGCCGCCGGCCCGCGCCGGAAAGGCTTTGCGTATCCACCACCGCGAGGAAAATCCGGTAGGCGTCCCAATTGGCGTCGTTGTTCATGGCTGAACAATCTGTTGTTTGATCTTGGATCGGGAGATTGCGCTGGTTTTCCCGTCAATTCAAGCATTTGCGAAGGCTGGGGAGACGCTGCGGCAAGGCGTTTTTCCCTTTTTTGCGAGGGATTCGCGGCGTGCAAATGGCTCGGCGCATCTGCTAAAACCGGAACATCGAAGAATTGAGAGGATCGGCTCCTGAAACCGCCGGGCCTCATCGAGGGGAGAGAAAATTGATCAAAACCAGATTCACCGAACTCTTCGGGGTCGAACACCCGATCGTGCAGGGCGGCATGCAATGGGTCGGCCGCGCCGAACTCGTGGCCGCCGTCGCCAATGCCGGCGCGCTTGGTTTCATCACCGCGCTCACGCAGCCGACGCCGGACGACCTGCGCAAGGAAATCGAGAAGTGCAAAGGGCTCACCGACCGGCCCTTCGGCGTGAACCTCACCATCCTTCCGGCCCTGAAGCCGCCGCCCTATGCCGAGTATCGCCAGGCGATCATCGAGTCGGGCGTGAAGATCGTCGAAACCGCTGGCTACAAGCCGCAGGAACATGTCGACGATTTCAAGAAGCACGGCATCAAGGTCATTCACAAATGCACGGCGGTCCGTCATGCGCTTTCGGCTGAGCGCATGGGCGTCGATGCCATCTCGATCGACGGCTTCGAATGCGCGGGCCATCCCGGCGAGGATGACATTCCGGGCCTGATCCTCATTCCGGCTGCTACCGACAAGGTGAAGATCCCGATGATCGCGAGCGGAGGCTTCGGCGATGCGCGCGGCCTCGTCGCGGCGCTCGCGCTGGGTGCCGAAGGCGTCAACATGGGCACGCGTTTCATGTGCACCAAGGAAAGCGCCATCCACCAGAAGGTGAAGGAACAGATCGTCGCCAATGACGAGCGCTCCACCGACCTCATCTTCCGCACGCTCCACAACACGGCGCGCGTGGCCAAGAACGCGGTAAGCCAGGAAGTCGTCGAGATCGAGAAGAAGGGCGGCGCCAAGATTGAGGACATCGCCCATCTCGTCGCGGGCGCGCGCGGCCGCGTCGTCTATGAGCAGGGCGACCCCGATTACGGCATCTGGTCGGCCGGCATGGTGCAAGGCCTCATCCACGACATTCCCTCGTGCCAGGAACTCGTGACCCGCATGGTCCGCGAGGCGGAAGAGATCATCCGCACACGGCTCAACCGCATGGCCGGCATCTCGGTGGCGCAGGCCGCCGAATAAGCCGGAGAGCAATCTGAAAGCAGAGCCCGCGCCGGAAACGGCGCGGGTTTTTCTATTCCTTCCTCGACATCGCGATCCGGTGCAGCCCTTTCGGGTCGATTATCTGGATGCTGCGATAGCCCGTTGCAACGAGCCCCTCCGCCTCGACGCTCCTTCACTCGAAAGTCGTGCCGCCCGTCGGCGGCGATACGCTCTATGCGGACTGTGCGCGCGCATATGACGCACTGTCCGCCACCATGAAAAATCTGCTCGACGGGCTCGTTGCGATCCACAGCGCGGCGCTCCCCTATGGCACGAAGGGCGTCTTCGCGCAGGAGACGGAAGCGCGGACAATGAAAATCATTGTCAGTGAGGAGGCGGAGAAAGCCTGTCCGCATCCGCTCGTTCGCACGCACCCCGTGACGGGCCGGAAGGCGCTCTTTGTAAGCCCCGTCTACACGGTCGGCATAGAAGGCATGACTCATGCGGAATCCGCGGCAATCCTCGGTTTTCTCTACGCTCACATGACGAAAGATGAATTCGTTTACAGGCATCGCTGGCAGCCCGACATGCTGACCATGTGGGACAATAGATGCACTTTGCATTTCGCCGACGGAGGCTATGACGGTCACCTGCGAGTCATGCATCGCACCACCGTCGCGGATGATGTGCCTCATTAACATGCGCACATTTTGCAGGCAGTTTTTGGCTGTTGTCCCACGTCGGGACAGGCCGGTTTGAATTGTGCGTCTACGGACGATTCTGCTTTTCCGGCGAACCCGTCTGATCTAGGATCGTTTTGTCGGGTTACGTCCGGTTCATTTGCCCCCAAGCCCCGCCGGACGGCGTCCGACAGTTGTTCCAGTCTTGTTGACTGGCTGCCTGGTGTGGATGTCCGCGGCGGACCGTCCTCCCTTACCGCTTCGGCCTCAACATCCGGCGATCTTGTTGGCACGCACCCGAGCGTGCCTTCGCGGTGGATGCGGATGAGTTGCTGGCGACCCCTTGCCCCCCACGCCGCGGCAGCTCGCGTACCCGCAAACTCCCATCGCCCCCCGGGGCCGGCGCAAGCCGCGCCCCCGGGGTAGAGGGGCGGGCTTTCAGAGTCGTTCACCGTTTCATGCAGCCAATGCCGTCATCTGCCATGTTGACGGTATGTGTGTGCTTTCCACCCTCCCCCTGTGGGAGGGTCAAACCGTCGAAGACGGTTTGGGGAGGGGTAAGCGAGGAAAACGGAAGGCGAGTCGTTAGTCGGTAGCGGAGTCCCCCTCCCCGAAATTTGTTTCGCTGACGCTCCACGAATTTCGACCCTCCCACAGGGGTAGGGTGGGAAGAGACACATCGAACGCGGCTCCTCGCAATAACGATTTCAACAAGATCGAAAACGCTTCAGCGCGAAAAAATCAGCAGCAGGATGCCGCCGATCACCATCGCGATGCCGGTGAGTTCCAGCGCGTTCGTCTTTTCGCGGAACAGGAAGTGCGAGGAGATGAAGGTGAAGACGAGTTCGATCTGGCCGAGCGCACGCACATAGGCGGCGTTCTGGATCGTCATCGCTGTGAACCATCCCATCGAAGCGAGCGCGCCCGCAAGGCCTACCAGGCCGCTCACCCGCCAGGTACGGAACGCGGCGATGAGTTCGCCCGGATGGCGCAGCCGCAGCCACACCGTCATCGCAACGGTCTGGATGATGAGGACGGCGACGAGCGTGTAGGCGGCGGCGAGCAGGAAATCCGCCTCCTCGAGCGACAGCGAGGCGGCGCGGTAGCAGACCGCCGCGATCCCGTAGCAGGCGCCCGAGCCGATCCCCATCAGCGTCGGCCGTTCGCCGAGCGAGCGCCAGAAGGCGCCAAGCGTGAGATGCGACTGCGCGATCGAGATGGCGATGACGCCCGCGAGCGAAATGAGGATAGCGGCGAAAGCACCAACGCTCAGATGGTCGCCCAGCACCACGATGCCGAAAAGCGCCGTCTGGATCGTTTCCGTCTTCGAATAGGTCGTACCGACCGCGAAATTGCGATAGGCGAAAAGCGCGACGAGCAGCACCGTGCCCCATATCTGCGCGACGCCGCCGATGGTGGCATAGGCAAGGAACGTCGCATTGGGGGTGGGCAGCGCCGCGCCGCCGAATGACGCAAGCGCGAAAAGGTAAAACGCCGCCACAGGCAATCCGTAGACGAAGCGCACATAGGTCGCGCCGATCGCCGACATCTGGCCGGTGAGCTGCTTCTGCAGTGTCGAGCGCAGGTTCTGCAGGAACGCAGCCGCGACCGTCAGCGCAATCCAGAGTGGCATGATGTGGGGCTGCCGCTATTCGATGACGGCGCCGTAGACGAGCTGCTGCAGTTGCGGACGGAACGGATAGGTGGAGGAGGGATAGAGCTGCGTCATGAAAATGGCGATCAGGTCTTCTTCCGGATCGATCCAGAAATAGGTCGATGCCGCGCCGCCCCAGGAGAAATTGCCGGCCGAGCCGACGGCCTGCGCGTCGGCGGGGTCGAGCACCACCTGGAAGCCGAGGCCGAAGCCGGAGCCTTCCGCCGCGAGTTCGCTGAAGGCGGAGATCGACATTTCCTTCATCGTCTTGCCGCCGGGCAGGTGGTTCACGGTCATGAATTCGATGGTCTTCGGCGAACAGATGCGCACGCCATCGAGCTCGCCGCCATTGAGCAGCATCTGGCAGAAGCGCCAGTAATCCGTGATGGTCGAGGTGAGCCCCCCGCCGCCCGAAAGAAAGCGCGGCGGCTTCGCATAGGAGCTCGTTTCGTTGCCCACATCCATGATGCCGGACTTCTTCGTCCTCGGATCGCGGAAATAATTGGTCGCGAAGCGGTCGAGCTTTTCCTTCGGCACGAAGAAGCCCGTATCGTTCATGCCGAGCGGCGCGAAGATGCGCGAGGCGAGGAACTCGTCGAGTGGACGCCCGGAAAGGACTTCCACGAGATGGCCGCAGACGTCCGTCGAGACGGAATAGTTCCAGTGCGTGCCGGGCGAGAAGAGAAGCGGAATCTTCCCCAGCGCTTCGACCGTTTCCTTGAGCGTGAGGCTGACCGTGTTCGCGCCTTCGATCCCGGCCTTGCGGTAGAGCGCGTCCACCGGGTGCTCATACATGAAGCCATAGGTGAGGCCCGACGTATGCGTCATCAGGTCCCGGATGGTCATTTCCCTGTCGCAGGGCTTCGTCTCGTATTTCTCCGCCGTGCCGCCCGCCCAGACCTTGAGGTCCTTGAACGCGGGGATGTAGCGCGAAACGGGATGGCTGAGCTGAAAATGCCCTTCTTCATAGAGCATCATCAGCGCGAGGCTCGTGATCGGCTTCGTCATCGAATAGATGCGGAAGATCGTGTCCTTCTCCATCGGAAGGGCGCGTTCGCGGTCGCGCTGGCCCGTCGCCTCGAAATGGGCGATCTCGCCATGCCGCGAGATGAGCGTCGAAAAGCCCGCGATCTTACCCCGGTCGACATAAGACCTGAAGTAGTTCTGGATATAGGCGAGCCGCGACGGATCGAGGCCGACATCTTCCGGTTTTGCGATGCGGGGCATGACGTTCATGGGGTGTCCTCCGGGAGCGTTTCTTTTCAGTCTTTTTGGGGCGGCGCCGAGAGCGCGCGGAACAGGTCTTCGGCGCTTCGCGAGCGCGCGGTCGCGGTTCCCTTATCCTCGGCCCCCATCGCGATCGCCTCCCAGCCTTCGGGCGTCTTCCTCAGCCGGAAGCTCGGCCGCAAATGGCCGCAGCGCGTGAGATAGGGCGCGAGGACGCCTTGCGCGTTCTTGCGGAATTCGAGATCGAACGGGGACCCTTCGGCGGCTGCCGTCAGCCGCCGGCGGTCGTGCTCGGTAATGAGATCGCCGGGAAACCGGACAATGCTGCCCAAGGAGAAGCCCCTGTACCGTTGTTCTGGGGGCGCAGTCTACACGAGCCGCGCGAAAATTGGCTCCCGTATTTGTCGCAGGGGCGGGCTCAATCCGACCTGAAACAATCCACCACCTGGGCGATCCACGTCTTCGGATTGGCTTTCACGTCGAGCGGTGTCTTGCCATGCCGCACCACCACCATGTCGAGCTCCGGCACGACCACCGTATATTGCCCGTCATACCCGTTCGCCGAGAAGCTGCCCGGTCCTGCAAGGCCGAGCCACCAATGCGCGCCATAAGGGCCTTCCTCGACGCCCGCCTGCTGCCATGTCGGCGTGCGGGCATAGTCGACCCATCCCTCGGGCAGGATGCGTCTGCCGTCCCACACGCCGTCCCGCAGATAGAGATAGCCGAAGCGGGCGAAGTCGCGCGGTGTGCAGAAGCAGAAGGATGAGCCGATGAAGGTGCCCGCCTCATCGAATTTCGGCGCCGCGCTCGTCATGCCGATGGGATCGAACAGACGCTTGCGCATGAAGGCTTCGAAGTCCGGGCCGAAGGCGTCCGCTGCCCGCGCCGCCGCGCGGCTGACGATATTCGTGGTGCCGCTCGCATAGGACCAATGACTGCCCGGCTCGCGTTCGAGCGGAAAAGAAGCCGCGAAATGCGCCGTGTCCTTCTCGCCCTTGCCCCACAGCATCTCGATCACATCGGAGGGATGCCCCGGCACATAATCCTCGCGGAAGGCAAGGCCGCTCGACATGCGCAGCAGAAGATCGAGCGTGATCTTGCCGCGCGGATCTCCCGCCTCCTGCCATTCCGGCACATCGGCGGGCGCATGAATATCGATCTTGCCGTCTTTGACCAGAATCCCCACCAGCGCCTGCGTGATGCTCTTTCCCTTCGACCAGGACGGACACGTGACATCGGGGCCGAAGCCCGTCCAGTATCGCTCGTATACGAGCCGGCCATCCTTGATGACCACGGCGGCATGCGTCTCGCCGAGATCGGCTGGCGCCTCCGTGGCAAAGGCATGGTCCATCAGCGCCGCCAGCCTTTTGCTGTCGGTGCCTTCGGGCAGATCGCCTTGCGGCCACTCCGCAGTCGGCCATGCGACGCCCGCGGGCTGTGCGGGCAGGGGAGGGAGGGCCTCTTTTATCGGCAATTTTGTGAGCACCTGAATTCCCCTTTCGCTTGAGTCGTGGTGAATACCGTAAGGATCACCCTCCCCCTGCGGGAGGGTCGAAATTCGCACCGCGAATTTCGGGGAGGGGTGGCGGCATCGACCGCCGCCAATGCTGCCCGCTCACGCTCCAACATGCAATCCGCCCTGTCCCGCCGCGTCCGCGCCCGCTATCCTCGCCTGCAACAAGTATCCAGGGGAGGATCGAATGGCTTTGCCGCGTCTCGAAATCGACGGGGAATGGTTTTTGGGAGCCGACGGCCGCAGGCGTCTCCTGCGCGGCGTCAATCTCGGCGGCGATTGCAAGGTGCCCTACACGCCGAACGGGCACACCAATATCCCGACCGATTTCGCGGACCACCGCACCGTCTCCTTTGTCGGGCGGCCTTTTCCGCTGGCGGAGGCGGACGAGCACCTCGCGCGGCTCAAGGCCTGGGGCTTCAATTGCCTGCGCCTGCTGACGACATGGGAAGCGGTGGAGCATGAAGGCCCCTCCCGCTACGACGAGGCCTATCTCGATTATTTCGCAGCGCTTTGCCGCAAGGCCGGCGACTACGGCATGTATGTCTTCGTGGACTTCCATCAGGACGTCTGGAGCCGCATGACCGGCGGCGACGGCGCGCCCGCATGGCTCTTCGATGCCGTGGGCCTCGACTTCACGAAGTTCCACGCCGCGGGCGCCGCCCATGTCATGCAGTACAAATACGACGCCGTGCGTGGCGGCCGCCAGGAAGAAAACTACCCGACCATGACCTGGTCGCAGAACTACAAGTACCCTGCGAACGCGATCATGTGGACGCTCTTCTTCGCGGGCAACACCTTCTGCCCGGACTTTCTGGTGCAGGGCCGCCCGGTGCAGGATTTCCTGCAGGAACATTATCTCGGCGCCATGGAGGCCGTGGCGGGCCGCGTGAAGGATCTGCCGAACGTCATCGGCTTCGACTCGCTCAACGAACCGGGCTCGGGCTATGTCGGCCTCTCGCTCAGCTATCGTCATCTGGGCCCGAGCGAGAAAAACCCGTTCCCCGCCCGTCCGGGCCTTGCCTGGTCGCCGCTCGACGGCTTCGCCGCCGCGCGCGGCCTCGCGCGTGAAATTCCCGAAATGGGGATCGACTGGGAGGCGCGCGCCATCGTGAAGAAGCGCGACGTGCTCGTGAATGGCGATGGCATTTCGATCTGGAAGCAGGGTCATGCCTGCCCCTTCGAGCGCGCTGGCGTCTATCGCCTCGCGGGCGGCGAGATCGAGGCGCTGGACGAGGAGTTCTTCGTCTCGCGCAACGGGCGCCGTTTCGAAATGGAGAAGGACTTCATGGGTCCGTTCTTCGCGCGCGTCGCCGAGCGCGTTCGCGCGATCAACAAGGACTGGCTGCTCTTCGCCGAACTCGATCCCGGCTCTGGCCTCGGTCATGGCTTCCCGCCCGATACGCCCGAACGCACGGTGAATGCGAGCCACTGGTACGACATCGTGACGCTCTCGACCAAGCGTTTCGACTTCCCGGTCAAGATCAATCCCTATACCGGTCGCACCACGGAAGGCGCGGATGCGATCGAGGCTTCCTATGTGCGCCAGCTCGGCCGCCTCAAGGACGCGTCCAAAACGCTGAACCGCGGCACCGGCGCGCCCGCGCTGCTCGGCGAATTCGGCATTCCCTACGATCTCGACGATGCCGCCGCCTACAAGGCCTGGGACGCGGGCGACCGCACCGAAGCGCCCTGGCAGAAACACATCATCGCGCTCGATCTCATGTACAACGCGCTCGACCAGTTGCTCATGAACTCGACGCAATGGAACTACACCGCCTCGAACCGCAACGATCAGGCAGTCGGCGACGGCTGGAACCAGGAGGACCTCTCCATCTACAGCATCGACCAGCGCACCGATCCCTCCGACATAAACAGCGGGGGCAGGGCGCTGAAAGGCTTCGTGCGGCCCTATGCGCGCGCCGTCGCGGGCCGGCCCCTCAAGATGAAGTTCAAGCGCGAGACGGGCGCCTTCCGTTTCGTCTACGAGGCGGAAGGCAAGGGCGAGACCGAAATCTTCGTGCCCCGGCTGCAATATCCGAACGGATACGATGTGGAAGTCGAGGGCGGCGAGGCAACGCGCGACGAGAAAAACCAGAGCCTCCTCGTCCATGCGGTCGGCTCGAACAAGGTGGCGGTCGCGATTACGCGGCGTTGACGGACATCCGCTCATGCGCGGCGGCAATCGCCGCCGCCGCCTGACGCATCGGCGCCAGATAGCGCTTGACGGCTTCCGCCTCGTTCATCGTCGAACCGATATAGCGCATGGTGATGCAGGCAGCGACCTTGTCGCCCTCCATGATCGGAACCGCGAGCCCCATCGACGCGTCGCCGCGCATCGGCGCCGTCGTCGCATATCCGCGCTTCCTGATCCCGGCAAGCATGGACGACACGTATTTCTCGTCGCGGGCTTGCGCGTTGATCGCGGCTTTCGAACTCTTGAGCATGGCGAGAAGAAGGCGGCGTTCCTCATCCGGGCAGAAGGCGAGATAGGCGCGGCCGAGTGCCGAGACGAGAATGGCCAGTCGCCGGTTGAGCCAGTCGGGATCGGTGCTGAAGGGGCTCTCATGCCGTGTCGAAATCCGCACCAGCATGGCATCGCGGTCGAGCGTGGCGAGCGCCACCGGCCATTTATGTTCGGCGGTCAGCGCGGAGAGGAAGGGCCGCGCCGCCTCGACCACGAGATCGCCATGCCGGAAGCCGCTCGAAAGGCGCAGCACGCGCTCGGTGAGCGTGTAGCCTGCGGTGCGCGAGACGCGGCGCACATAGCCGCCC
>JAGUWA010000340.1 GCA_020062605.1 Parvibaculum sp.
CATGTCGGCGCCGCCCGCCGGCGGCGTCCCCGTGATCCAGGTCGCGACCGTGCCCTTCCAGCGCGCCATCATTTCGAGCGCCGCATGGCCGCCGAGCGACCAGCCCATGACGGTGGCCTTCTCGACACCCAGCGCATCGAGCAGTGCCATCGCGGCATCGGCGAACCCGTTGATCGAATAGCTTCTCTCGAGCTCCGGTGCATTCGAGCTCTCGCCATGGCCCGGCAGGTCGAAAGCAATGAAGCGGTAGCGCTCAGCCATCGGGGCGGCGAACTGCCTGCCGAACATCTCCTTGCAGGAGGAATTGCCGTGAATGAAAAGCACCGCCGGGCCCTGGCCCCCGCTCTCCATATAGGCGAGCGTCCCGTGTGCCGTATCGACCTTGCCCCTGTTCATCCTCTACCCTTTCATAGCCGCGGAATTCCGCCCTTTTTGTCTCAGCTTGCCAAGAAAAATGACGAAGGCGTCATTATTTTTTGCATCCATTAACCCTCGGATATATATTGATATTCAAGGAACCGGGAGCCGGAGGCCAGTGCCTTTCTGCATCCCATCGAGGCAGGAGGAACCATGACCAGCAAAATCACGACCAACATCACCGTCGATGCGGCCTATGAGGCCGTGGCGCCGGACGATTTCCCCGCAATGATGGAAGTGGACCGCTACGGCAAGCGCTCCACCGCCTCGACAAGATCATCTCCGCGACCCATGACCATTTCTGGGACCCGCAGGACAAGAAGTATGTCGACTTCTCCACGCCCTTCGACATGGAAAACGAATATCTGATCGACCCCGAGCAGAACACCGACCTGAAGACGGCGGTGAAGGACAAGCTCGACGAGAAGCAGAAGATCAAGCTCGTGAACATGGACGTGCAGTGGGGGCTCTCCTCCATCCTCCATGGCGAGGCGGGCGCTCTCGCGCTGTCGGCGAGCCTCTGCCACATCCTCAAGGATCCGGGCGCGCAGGAATATGCCGCCAACCAGACGCGCGAGGAAGCACGCCACGTCGCGGGCTTCTCCAACTACATCAAGGCGCGCTGGGGCAAGCCCGTTCCCGTCGGCCCGGCGCTTGGCGACGTTCTCACCGAACTCGTCAACACGCCGCTCGTCTGGAAGAAGCTCGTCGGCATGCAGATGCTGGTCGAAGGTCTTGCGATGGGCGCCTTCGCGTCCTTCTACAAGTGGGGCCGCGATCCCCTCATGGTGAAGCTGATGCAGCTCACCATGACGGATGAAGCCTTCCATCACAAATTCGGCAAGATCTGGGCCGACCGCACCATCCCGAACCTCAACGAGGAACAGCGCAACGCGATCGAGGATTGGGCCTGGGAGGTCTTCCAGGTGCTCCTCTTCAACCTCGGCAGCCCCGAGCAGAAGAAGCACATCTATGCCGCCGTCGGCCTCGACTGGCAGTGGGTCCAGGGCGCCTTCATGGAAGCCATGACCGATACCAATATCCGCGAGAGCATGCAGGAGACGTCGAATATCTTCCGCGTGCTGATCAAGACGCTGCTGAAAGCCGGCATCATCACCGACCGCACCGCCATGAACTACGCCGCCTTCATCGACATGAAGGAACTCTATGGCGAAGGCGACCGCATGATCGGCGACGACATTGCCGAAGAAGGCATCAAGTATCTGCGCCAGCTGAATGGCCAGGGCGGCGGCGCCTACTCGCTGGACCGCATGTCGGCTGCCGAATAGCGCGCACTTCGCGGAAACGCATCAGGGCGGCAACTCCGGTTGCCGCCCTTTCTCATTGGGTCTCGCGGCCCTTGCGCTCCGGACTCGCGCTCAAACTAAAAACGGCGGAAAACAGCCATTTCCGCAAGCTGACGATCACACACTCTTGTGCCTGACGTAGCGTCGCACATGTTATTCTTCTCCTGGTCAGCGGATTCGCTTCCGAGGTCTCCTGCATGCAAGGGCAAGGCGACACGATGGATGGCGCGACGGGCTACCGGGCGCTGGCGGCGGCACTCCTGCTGGCGGCTCTCTCCTGTGCGTCAACCCCTTCTGAGGCCAACATTTTCGGCCGCGACGACCGGCGCGGCATCACCCCCGGAGACGGACTCTCCGGTGTCGGCACCATCGTCTGCGAGGGCACCACGCGGCGTCCGACCGCCGCCCTCGTCGCTCTGGAGGCCCCCTCCTCCCGCGCGGACGTCATCGCCACCGTCGCCCATGCCTTTGTCGGCTCCAACGGACAGCGGCTCAGCGCCTGCGAATTCTGGCCTGGCGCGGATCCCGCCCTCGCCTCCCGCATCGTCTATCTGGAGACGGGCACGCTCTCGCCCGAAGGCAACTGGCACAACGACTGGGCCGTCGCCGTGCTCGACCGGCGGCTGCCGGAAAACCTCTCCCGGCTTCGTCCTCGCGTGCTCAGCGAAAGACAGGCGGAGATGAAACGCGCCCGCCACGCGCATTTCCTGCTCGCCGGCCACAATGGCGAGCGCGGCCCGCTGCAGGTCTCCGAGCGCTGCGGCCCCGTCGCGAAAGTAAACTCCGACCTCAACCGCTTCGACCGCCGCGTGTTCAATCACGATTGCGACATGATGCCGGGCTGGTCCGGCGGCCCGCTTGTCCTCAGGGAGGATGGCGTCGACTACCTTGTCGCCGTCAACTCGACGGAGGTGAACGCCATCACTCACATTTCAGGCCGTCCCTACAATGGCCGCATGAATCCGAACACCGCCGTCCGCGTCGACGGCCGCTTCCATGAGACGCTGGAGCGGTTGTTGAAATCGGAGGCGCCCGGCAACATGTCCTTCCGCTGTCTTGTCGCAAGCATGGACAACGCCCCCGCCCTTCCCTGCTGACGGAACGTAGCGTCGGCTTGGGCTCGGCAGGGCGCGGATGACCGCTCCGCATTTCGCTGTATTCCGCATTTCGCTGTATATTGTCCGGCAAAAGAATGGGCCCCGCGCCGGGGCTGAACAAATCCGGTTTCTGGGAGGACACCAATGCCTTGGAATTTCGGGGATATCCTTGACGCGATCTCACCCGTTCTGCCGCAGGACGCGCCCGCCCTCGTGCATGGCGAGCGGCGCATCACCTGGGGCGAAACGACGAAACGGTCGAACAATCTCGCCCGCGCTCTGATCGAACGCGGCGCAAAACCCGGTGACAAGGTCGCCTTCTACATGCGCAACCGGCCGGAATATACCGAGCTGCTTGCGGCCTGCTACAAGGCGCGGCTGACGCATGTGAACGTCAACTACCGCTACAAGCCGGATGAAGTCTTCTACATCTTCGACAATTCGGACGCGCAAACCGTCGTCTATGGCAGCGAGTTCCGCGAAACGATCGAGGAAATCCGGCCTCGCCTCTCGAAGGTGCAGACCTTCGTCGAAGTGAACGACGGCGGCGAGATCGCCTCGTTCGCCGAACGCTATGAAGACCTCGCAACCGCCGGCAACGGCGAAACGCTCGACATCAAGCGGTCGCCCGACGACATGCTCTTCATCTACACCGGCGGCACAACCGGCATGCCGAAAGGCGTGATGTGGACGCATAACGACCTGCGCGAGGTACAGCTCTCGGCGCTGCGCCGCCTCGGCCCCGTCCCGGAGACGCTCGACGCGCTCATTGCCTCGATCAAGGAAGTGGGCCCCGCCGGCCCCATGATTCCGGCCTGCCCGCTCATGCACGGGACCGGCCTCCTCACCGCGAACGGCAACATGCTTTCGGGCGGCTGCATCGTGACGCTCGACAGCGTCTCGCTCGATCCGCATGAGCTATGGGCCGCCGTCGACCGCAACAAGGTGCAGCAGGTCGCCATCGTCGGCGACGCCTTCGCCAAACCCATGCTGCGCGCGCTCGAAGAGGTGCCGGGTAAATACGACCTTTCCTCCATCGTGACGATCATTTCGTCGGGGGTCATGTGGTCCACGGAAGTGAAGCGTGGCCTCCTGCAACACATGCCGAATGCCATCATGACCGACAGCTTCGGCGCTTCGGAAGCGGTCGGCCTCGGCTCCTCGCTGATGACGAAGGACGGCGAGATCGCGACGGCGAAATTCCAGATCGGCGAGCGCTGCAAGGTCTTCGACGAGAACGACGAGCCCGTGGTGCCCGGTTCGGGCAAGCCGGGCTTCATCGCTCTCGGCGCACCCATCCCGAGCGGCTACTACAAGGACCCCGAGAAGAGCGCCAAGACCTTCAAGACCGTGCGGGGCGAACGCTATTCGATTCCCGGCGACTGGTGCCTCGTCGAGCCGGACGGCACGCTGACGCTGCTCGGCCGCGGGTCGGTCTGCATCAACACGGCAGGCGAAAAGGTCTACCCGGAAGAAGTCGAGGAAGTGCTGAAGACGCATCCCGCCATCGAGGACGCACTTGTCGTCGGCCTGCCGGATGAGAAATGGGGACAGGCTGTCACAGGCGTCGTGAAGCTTAACAATGGGGCGAGCTTCGACGAGGAAGCGCTGCGCGCCCATGTCCGCGACAAGCTTGCCGGCTACAAGACACCGAAACGGATTGTTGTCGGCACCATTCCCTTCCGTGCGCCCAATGGCAAGGCCGACTACAAGGGCGTGACCGAGTTTGCGAAGCAGGCGCTGGGCGACGCCTGATTTCCATTTCCCGCTCCGGGACGACGAAGGGCCGGTCCTCTCGACCGGCCCTTTCCTTTTTGTAGCCGATCGGGTCGGGTCGCTCCCCCGATCGAGCCTCCGATGCCGGTTGCCACGACGGGGGCGGCTGATATTCTGTCAGTCAACGAAACCCATTGAACAAAAGAGAAAACAGATGGAAGCGCTCGACACATTCCGTCAGGAGACCAGGGCATGGCTGGAGGAGAATTGCCCTCCTTCCATGCGCACGCCGATGCCGGAAGAAGAAACGGTCTGGGGCGGACGAAACGCCAAGTTTCCCAACCCGGACGCAAAGCTCTGGCTCGACCGCATGGCGGAGCGCGGCTGGACCGCGCCGACCTGGCCGAAGGAATATGGCGGCGGTGGCCTGACCAAGGAGGAAAATCTTGTCCTTCAGCAGGAACTGCGGCGCATCAAGGCGCGTCCCGCCCTCTCGAGCTTCGGCCTCTGGATGCTTGGGCCAGCCCTTCTCGAATTCGCCAACGAGGAACAGAAGAAGGAGCACCTGCCCAAGATCGTCCGCGGCGAAATCCGCTGGTGCCAGGGCTATTCGGAGCCGGGTGCGGGCTCCGACCTCGCCGGCCTTCAGACGAAATGCGAAGACAAGGGCGACCACTATCTCGTCAACGGCCAGAAAATCTGGACGTCTTATGCCGACAAGGCCGACTGGATCTTCTGTCTCGTGCGCACGGACCCGACGACCAAGCATGACGGCATCAGCTTCCTGCTCTTCGACATGATGTCGCCCGGCGTCGAGGTGCGGCCCATTACGATGATTTCGGGCGCTTCGCCCTTCTGCGAAACCTTCTTCACCGATGTGAAGGTACCGAAGAAGAATCTCGTCGGCGAGCTCAACAAGGGATGGACCATCGCAAAGCGTCTGCTGCAGCACGAGCGCGAGATGATCTCGGGCATGGGCCTGGGCGGTGTCGGCGCAGGCGGCGGCATCGGCAGCCTCGAGCAGGTGGCGAAGGACTATTTCGGCGAAGTCGACGGCAGGATCGCCAGCCCCTCCCTCCGCGACCACATCACCCGACAGAAGATGGACAGCAAGGCCTTTGCGCTGACCATGCAGCGCTCGGCCGAAGAAGCGAAAGCCGGCCAAGGCCCCGGCGCGGCGAGTTCCATCTTCAAATATTACGGTACCGAGCTGAACAAGCGCCGTTACGAACTTCTGCTCGAATTGATGGGCACCAAGGCGCTCGGATGGGAAGGCGACGGCTTCGACGATGGCGAGATCAACGTGACCCGTTCCTGGTTGCGTTCCAAGGGCAATTCGATCGAAGGCGGCACGAGCGAGGTTCAGCTCAATGTCGTCTCGAAACGCGTCCTCGGCCTGCCCGACTAGACCGGCGCGGATTGAAACAAACCCCGCGCAAGACAAGGCGCGGGGCAGTCACATGTTGAAACAACAAGAATCCCGGGACGAAATGGCACTTGTACTTACCGAGGAGCAGCAGCTTCTCCGCGACACGGCAACGCAATTTTTTCAGGAGCGCTTGCCTATCGCCAATCTGCGCAAACTGCGTGACACGAAGGACGCAACCGGCTTCGACCGGGTAGCCTGGAAGGAAATGGCCGATCTCGGCTTTGCCGGGATCATGATTTCCGAAAAATACGGCGGTACGGATTTCGGTCCGGTCGGCCTCGGCCTCGTTCTCGAACAGGCGGGACGGACGCTCGCAGCAAGCCCGCTCGTCTCGACGGTGCTTCTCTGCGGGTCCGCGGTGCAGCTTGCGGGCAATGCCACGCAGCGCCAGGACATTCTCTCGGCGATTGCGGCTGGCGACCGGGTAATGGCGCTCGCGATCGAGGAGGGACCGCATCACAATCCGGCTCGTATCGCAACGAAGGCAGTGGCGGATGGCAACTCCTACCGCCTCACGGGATCGAAGACCTTCGTGCTTGACGGGCACGTCGCCGACCAGCTCATCGTCGTGGCACGGACAGCCGGTGAAGAAACCGACCGTTCCGGGATCACGCTCTTCCTCGTCGATCCGAAATCGGAAGGCGTGAAGGTCACGCGCACCCTGATGGTGGACAGCCGTAACGCCGCCAACATCGAATTCAGGAATGTCGCCATACCTAGCTCAGCCGTTCTCGGCTCGGTCGACGGCGGCAACGATGTCCTGGAGCAGGTTCTCGATATTGCGCGCATCGGTCTTTCGGCCGAAATGCTCGGCATCGTCCAGCAGACGTTCGACACCACCCTCGCCTACCTCAAGGAGCGCAAGCAGTTCGGCAAGGTAATCGGCTCGTTCCAGGCGTTGCAGCACCGCATGGCGGCGCTCTTCGCGGAAATCGAACTCTGCCGCTCTGTGGTGCTCGACGCATTGTCGGCGATTGAGGACCGGCGCAACGATGTCCCGCAGATCGCGAGCATCGCCAAGGCGCGCCTCTCCGAAATCGCGACGCTGATGACGAATGAGGGTTTGCAGATGCATGGCGGAATGGGCATGACGGACCAGTTCGATGTCGGCCTCTACATGAAACGTGCCCGCGTCGCTGCCGCGAGTTTCGGTGACGCCAATTTCCACCGCGAAAGGTACGCAGCGCTGGAAGGTTACTGATTCTGGAATGGCCGGGGTTTTGCTCCGGTCAGTCCCCATATAGGCGTCATTTCAGGAAGCGCGATGCAGAGTTCGTGGAAGCAGTTTCTGGTCTCTCTTGCGGTGATGGGCATCGTTGCCTTGTCCGCTCAGCCCTCGATGGCACATCCGCATGTCTTTATCGACATGAAGACGGCATTTCGTTTCGACGACGAAGGACGCCTCGAAGCGCTCCGTATCACCTGGATATTCGACGAGTTCTACTCTGCTTACGCGGTCGATGGTGCGCCGAAGGCTAACGGCGCCTACGATGAAAAATATCTGGCCTTGCTGGCGGAAGAGAACCTCAAGAATCTGGCGGAATGGAACTATTTTGCGGAAGTGACGTCTGGAGGCACACCCGTCGAGACCGGTGAGGCACTTGACGGTCTGTCCACCTGGAACGAAGAAACGGGGCGCCTTTCGCTCACCTTCACCCTGCCTCTCAAGGTGCCGCAGGCGGCATCCGCCGGGACCGCCGTCGACGTGCGCATATTCGACCCGAGTTACTACATCACCATCGACTACGTTTCCGACGAACCGGTTTCGCTGGCGGGGGGACAACATCAAGGCTGTTCGGTCGCAATCGCGGTGCCAGAGGTCGAGCAGGTCTGGACATCCCTCCCCGAAAGCGCCTTCACCAACCCGGACAACCGGCTCGGCGCCAACTTCGCTTCAACGGCCACACTTAACTGCGGGCCGGAAAAATCGTGACGGAAAAGCCATGAAGCGGATAGCTCCTGCGGCACTTCTGCTGGCGCTGACGATTTGCGCGTTCGGGTCCGTCGCGTGGGCGCAGCACGCCCTCCCAATACCCGGAGGCTCCCCCGCGGAAGCGCCCGGCATGTTTTCAGGCATCATGCGCTACATCATGGCAATGCAGCAGGACTACTACCGGTCGATGGCAGGCGCCTTGCGCGCGGTGAACCTGCAGGGCTCCTTGGCCGCCGCCTGGACGCTCGCCTCCCTGTCCTTCCTCTACGGCATTTTTCACGCCGCGGGCCCGGGGCATGGGAAGGTCGTAGTCGCCTCTTATATCCTCGCCGATGAAAGAGAAGTCCGTCGCGGCATTCTGGTCGCCTTTCTTTCGGCACTGGCCCAGGCCATTACCGCGATTACAGCAGTCGGCCTGCTTTCGTTGGCTCTGGGGCTGACGCATCGCGCAACAGCGGGCGCCGTTCCTTACATTGAGCGCGCCAGCTTCGCCCTGATCGCCTGCCTCGGCGCGTGGCTCATCTGGCGCGCCGTGCGCGGCGGGCTCGAACATGGCCACCCGCACGGCCACCACCACGACCATGGCCACGAGCACGCGCATCTTCCCACGCCGGCCGAGTTGAAGAAGGCGAAAGGCTTCAAGGAAATGGCCGCCATGATCCTTTCCGTAGGGCTCCGCCCCTGCAGCGGTGCGGTCCTTGTGCTTCTCTTTGCTGTGACGCAGGGCGCCTTCCTGATCGGTGCGGCGTCGGCGCTCATCATGTCGCTCGGCACCGCCATCACCGTATCGGTTCTGGCGGTCCTGACCGTTTTTTCCAAGAATGCGGCGCTTCGGATAGCCCGTCGAATGGACAGTCCATGGGCAGCGCGTATCGAACCCATATTGATGGCAGGCGGCGGCGCGATCATCCTCCTCTTCGGGGTACTGCTCTTCGCGGGCACCTTTACCGGGCCTGCATCGCCTCTGCTCTGAAGCGCGGTCCGGACCCTATCGACAAGGTCCCGCGCCCGCCCCATACTGCCTCGCAACCGCCGCCAAGGTGGCACCCCCTCATCAAATAACGAGCATAGAGAGACGATGGCCGACGAGACCACTACCGAGCTGCCCGAACGCATCACCGTTCTCGCCCGGGATTTCACCCCCGCCGCGATGGAATTTCATCGCCGGAACATGAGTGAAAAGGGCTACCGGATGGAGGGACAGATCGTTCAGCGCAAGTTCCAGATGATCGAGGGGATGGGTGCGCCGAAAGATCTGTTTGACGGCGAACTCTTCTACGCCGTGACATTCGTCCGCAAGAACATCGAGAAGTAGAACCCCGCGCTGGCAGGACGCAGCCATGACAGCCCGCCACGAACGGTCTTCGGACAGTCCTGTCATCGACGGCAACCCGGCCGTGACGCGCTGGATACTGCTTCGCGACGTCGCCGTCTTCCAGTCGAAACTCGTGCTCGACGGGTTGAAGGACATTCTGCTGAGCCCCGTCTCGCTCGGCGCGGCTGCCCTCTCCCTCTTCAACAAAGACGGAGAGACGGGGCGTCAATTCTACGAAGTACTGCACACTGCGCGCCGTCTCGAGGATTGGCTCAACAAGTACGGAGATGCAGACCGCATTCCTGCCCCCGGTTTCGCCGTAAAGCAGGAGGGCGAGAGCATCGATGCCATGATCGCCCGTCTGGAAGAACTCGTGAAGCGTCAGTATGAACGCGGCGGTGTGACGGCCAGCGCCAAGGACGCAATCGACCGCGCTCTCGACGCCGTGCATGACAAGCTGCGAAGGCGCAACCGAGCCACACAATGGGGCGGCCGTCGGCCGGATAGCCCGGAAATGAATTGACTCGCGCAGACCCATCGTGTTGTCTGAGCCTGCAATCTATATTTTGGCCTGCCTTGGCTGCGTTGCCCTCCGGGCCTTTCAAGACTCCCAAAACCAGGTTGTACAACGCCGCGCGACTGGCGCGCGGTCAATCTCGCATGCAAGTGCGACAGGAGACTTAGAAATGGCTACAGGCGTCGTGAAGTGGTTCAACACGCAAAAGGGTTACGGCTTTATTCAGCCGTCGGACGGTGGACGTGACGTGTTCGTGCACATCAGCGCGGTTGAACGCGCGGGCATGAGCACGCTCAACGAAGGTCAGAAGATCAGCTACGAACTTGTGACCGAAAAGGGAAAGACCTCGGCCGCGAACCTGGTCGCCGAGTAACCCCCTCGTTTTATTCGGAAATTCGAATGGCCGGGCCTTCAAGCCCGGCCATTTTCGTTTCTACATGTGCCGAAAACTGGCAGTAGCGTTCATTTCTGCCGCGAAATCGGCCTGTAAGGTTGAAGCCTGAAACCCCACATGTTTGCATGCGTTTGAATCGCGACGCAGAAAAACATCGAGAGGCCATCCATGCCGGAAACCCTCCCTCGCGAGAGCGGCATCAACCCCGAAGATCGACCTTCTCGCGAATGGAGTGAGAGCCGTGTCGGGCTGAAGGAACGATTTCTGCGCGTCCGCGGCGTGACCGACATGCTGGCCGCACCGCTCAGCGCCGAGGACCAGACCGTTCAGTCGATGCCCGACGCCAGCCCCACCAAATGGCATCGCGCTCACACAAGCTGGTTCTTCGAGACTTTCCTGCTGCGCCCGCATGCATCGGGTTATGCCGTCTTCGATGAGGCATACAACTATCTTTTCAATTCCTATTACGAAGCCGTCGGCGAGCGGCATCCCCGTCCTCAGCGCGGTATGATCACCCGGCCGAGCGTTGCCGAAGTAACGGACTACCGCGCCCATGTCGATGAAGCGATGTCGCGCTTCATCGATGAATGTTCGGCGGACGCGCTGCCCCTCATAGAGCTGGGGCTCAATCACGAGCAGCAGCATCAGGAGCTGCTGCTGACCGACATCAAGCACGCCTTTTCGCTGAACCCGACCTGGCCTGCCTATCGGGTGCCCGAGCAGAACCCCGCCGCGAATGACTCCGCGCCGAAGCTCATCTGGTTCGATATTCCGGCAGGTCTCTATACCATTGGCCATTCGGGCGCTGGCTTTGCCTTCGACAACGAAGGACCGGAGCACAGTGTCTTCCTGCATGACGCGAAGATCGCGAACAGGCCCGTCAGCATAGGCGAGTATCTCGACTTCATCGCGGACGGCGGCTACCGACATCCGGATTTCTGGCTCTCCGATGGCTGGGATGCGGTCCGGCGAAACGGCTGGGAAGCGCCCGGCTACTGGCAGCGCGACGGCTCTCTCTGGATGACCTACACGCTTCATGGCCGCCGCCCCGTGCGGGAGGACGAACCCGTCGCGCATGTGAGCTTCTACGAGGCGGCGGCCTATGCCGCCTGGGCAGGAAAGCGCCTGCCGAGCGAAGCGGAATGGGAGGTCTCTGCGCGCGCGCACGCCGGCAGCAATGGCCACACACCGGCGCTCAATCCTCACCCTCGGCATCTCGAGCCTGGATTCTCGCAAGATGTCTGGGAGTGGACGGGAAGCGGTTACCTGCCCTACCCGGGCTTTCGCGCGGCGAAGGGCGCAGTGGGTGAATACAACGGCAAGTTCATGGTGAACCAGATGGTGCTCAGGGGGCGCTCCTGCGCGACACCGCCAGGACATGAACGGCTGACGTACAGAAATTTCTTCGGACCCGCGGCCAGATGGCAGTTCAGCGGTTTCCGGCTAGCGGAGGACATATGAGCAAGAGCAGAGAGAGTCGCCTGGAGGAACTTCAGGACCTGGAGCCTTCGCTTGAAGAGTTCCGGACGGAGGTGGTCCAGGGCCTGTCGGAATCGCAAAAGACCCTGCCTTGCAAGTTCCTCTACGACAGGCGCGGTTCGGAGATATTCGACCGGATATGCAATCTGCCCGAGTATTATCCGACGCGGACGGAACTCCATATCCTGCAGCGGCACGCGAGTGACATTGCCGCGAGCCTTGGGCCGGAGGTGCGGCTTGTCGAGTTCGGATCGGGAGCGGGCACGAAGATCCGTCTGCTTCTGACGGCGCTGGACCGGCCCGCCGCCTACCTTCCCGTCGACATTTCCCGGGATCACCTTGTCGCGGCAAACACAGATCTTGCCAGGAGTTTTCCCGACCTGAGTATCGCACCGGTTTGCGCCGACTATACCGAACCCTTCGCGCTGCCGGAGCTCGCGGGTATCCGGTATCGGACCACGGCCGGCTTTTTCCCCGGGTCCACCATCGGGAATTTCACGCGCGCGGAAGCCATCGGCTTCCTCACGTCCGCGAGATATCTGCTGGGAGCCGGCGCCGTAATGATCATCGGCGTCGATCTCGTGAAGGATGTTGATGTGTTGCAGGCGGCATACGACGACAGCGCCGGCGTCACGGCGGCTTTCAATCTCAATCTTCTAAGGCGCATCAACCGCGAGCTGGGCGGCACCTTCGAACTTTCCCACTTCCGGCACGAGGCACGCTGGAACGCTGAGCTTGAGAGGATCGAAATGCACCTGGTGAGTCTGCGCAATCAGGATATAAACATCGGCGCGCACCGTTTCCGCTTTCGCGACGGGGAAACGATACACACGGAAAGCTCGCACAAGTACCGGTTGGATGGATTCCGCAAGCTCGCGCGGGAAGCAGGCTTCGATCCTGTTGAGGTCTGGACAGACGAGAAGAAATTCTTCAGCGTTCACGCATTGCGTGCCCGCCAGGAGACAACACCTTCATGATCACCGTCCACCATTTGAGCAATTCCCGCTCACAGCGCATTCTTTGGCTGCTCGAAGAACTCGGCCTCGATTACGAGATCGTTTCTTATCAACGCGATGCGACAACCAGCCTTGCTCCCGAAAGCCTGAAGGGAGTTCATCCACTCGGCAAATCCCCCGTCATAACGGATGGCAACCGGACGGTGGCCGAATCCGGCGCGATCGTTGAATATCTGATCCGGAAGTATGGGCGTGATCGGCTGATGCCGGACGAGGATACGGCAGAATTCGTGTCCTACCTCCACTGGATGCACTACGCCGAAGGGTCGGCGATGTTGCCGGTAATGCTGTCGCTCTACGTGATGCGGCTTGGCGAAGCAGGCAAGCCGCTGCACCCGCGCATTGAAAGCGAGGTCCAGAACCATTTCGGCTATATGAACGAGGCGTTAGGACCGCGCGATTTCTTTGTCGGTGACACACTGACCGGCGCCGATATCCAGATGACCTTCCCGCTGGAAGCCGCCAGGTCCCTTGGCCTTCTGAAGGGCTTCGAAAATCTCGGGCGGTATCTCGACAAAATGCACGAGCGGCCTGCCTACAAACGCGGCGTCGAACGCGGCGGACAATACGATCTCGGCAACTAGCCGTTAGTGCACGGCGTAGGCCAGGCCAAAATAGATCGTGAACGCCATTGCAACGGCGACCGAGATTGCGGCGATGGCGATCGCCATGCCGAGCCCAACGATTGCCCCGTCATGTTCGACAAGGCCAATCCCGACGACAAAGCAGGAGATCGCCGGAAGCCATCCGGTCAACGGGATCGGAAGGCAGAGCACCACACCCGTAACAAGGAGCAGGACGCCCAGCGGGCGTTCTGCCCTGCCCTGAAAAACGCGCAGATAACGAACCTTGGTGAGGCGTGCCAGCGGACGGGCAATCGGCAGGGCGCTCAGTGCGCCCGCCCGCCATCTTTCGCGCGCAATAAACCGGTTGGTGATGAACGCGGGCAACCACAGCGTTTTCCGCCCGATGGCCATCTGCGTCGCGATGAAGAGGATTGGCAGACCGAGCACCATGTTCGTGCCGGGTGGCAGCGGCAGCATGTTCATGAAACCGACAAGCATGAGCCCCCAGCCGAAGCTGCGATCGCCCAGCGATTCCAGAACATCACCGAAAGTGCTTCCGTGCGGCTTCTTGCGAGTGCCGACCTGTGCGAGCCCTCTAAGGGCGCCGCTCCGTCTTTTCTTCATCTGACTGCCATCGGCCAATTAGGGGATGGCTTCTAGCACTTTTTCCCCCGCGCCGTCACTGTGGCATCGCGTATCCGGCACCGGTGGCATGGCTGCATCACCGAAAGCTCTTCTCCCGCATGAACTCCTGTCGCGAATAAGCCAGTTCAGATACGCCCTGCCACACCCCTGGCCGCAAGCGCCAATCCTCGTAGCACCCTGAACACGGTCATGAGGCCATATATGGCAAAACCGGCCGCGGCCAGGAGCATATAGGCCTGAAAGGCAGCATCGCTGCCGAGTGCCGCCCAAAGCGGCTCGACATGGAAGCGCACGCCGTCATAGGCCTCGCCCAAGTATCTTAGGCTGCTATTGTCGTTCATTCCCTCCGCTCCTCCCCAAGAGCATTGGTCTTGTCATAATACGACCTGATGCCCCCGATCGAAAGCGGAAATCGGCCAATGACGGAAAGTGACGGGCCTGACGCCAACCCGCGCGAATGGTACCTCTACATTCTCGAATGCGCGGGCGGCCGACTCTATACGGGGATTACCCTCGATCTCGAAGCGCGCTACAAGGCGCATGCATCCGGCAAGGGCGCGCGCTTCACCAGAAGCTATCCGCCGGAACGAATCGTCTTCACACGCCGTTTCGCCAGCAGGTCCGAAGCCTTGAAGGCGGAATACGCGATCAAGAAAATGCCCGCCGCCGGGAAGCGCGGCATGATCCGCCGTGCAGGAAACATGGAACAGCTGGATTGACGCCATGACAGATCGGGAAAGGTTGACGCAGCGGATCGACGAACTCGAAATTCGTGTTGCGCACCAGGACAGAGCTCTTGAGGAGCTGAACGAAGCCTTCGCCGCGCAATGGCGGACGATCGACGAACTGGTGCGAAAGTTGTCCGCGCTCGAGAGCCGCTTGCACACGGTCGAACAAAATACCGATGCGCCGCCTTCCACCGAACCGCCGCCGCCGCACTATTGAGACGGCGTTTCATGGATGAGCCTCTCTCAAACCGATTCCATTACGAGCCGCCACTCACTCCCTGGCTCACAGTCCTGCATGCGGATGACGACATTCTCGTGCTTGCCAAGCAATACGGCCTCCTCTGCGTTGCAGGGAAACCGGCCGAACACGGGGATTGTCTCGAAAGCCGGGCAAGGGCGAAGTACGCCAATGCACGCATTGTGCACCGGCTGGACCGGGAAACCTCCGGTGTCGTGATAATGGCGATGAACCCCAAGGCACATCGTCACCTCGGCCTGCAGTTCGAACGGCGCAAGATACGCAAGAGATACGTCGCGCGCGTATGGGGCCGCATGAAGGACGACCGGGGCATCGTCGACCAGCCGCTCTCCTGCGACTGGCCGAACCGGCCGAAACAGATGATCGATCCGGAGAACGGACGCCCGGCACAAACGGAATGGGAGGTTCTTGCACGCGAGGAAAACGCAACGCGGCTGCTGTTGTCACCGCTGACGGGACGCTCTCATCAGCTTCGTGTGCACATGCTGAGCCTCGGGCATCCGATTCTGGGAGATGGTTTCTACGCGACCGGGCCGGCCTTCGCCGCAGCCAAGCGTCTTCAGCTGCACGCCGAAAGCCTGACGCTCCACCACCCGTCGGATGGTACGCTCCGAACCTTCGCCGAACCCTGCCCGTTCTAGCTGGAAACGGAGGTCCGAATGGTGACCGACGTGGAACTGTTCGAGTTCGAATTCGAGTTGTAATTGGTGTTGCTGTTGTAGTTCGAATTCGAGTTGTAGTTGGTGTTGCTGTTGTAGTTCCAGTTCTCATTGAAATTGTAATTGCCGCCGTCGTCGCAAGCATATGCGGGTGTGGCACCGACATAGGCATAGAGAACCGCCGCAACCGCAAGCGCCGCTGCACCGGTGAGCGCGAGACGATGCCGAGCGAGATTTGTGCCGATTTGCTTCATCATTCACCCCAGTTGATCCGTTTTGACGCAGAACGACCCTCTCGAAACATCTTTCGAAGGCCATTGGAGAGACGGGAGCAGGAAGCGTGCCTGAAAGCGGGAGGGGTACGGGGAGTGGTAGCGGAGGACGGATTCGAACCGCCGACACGCGGATTATGATTCCGCTTTAGCCCAAAACCGCCCCACAACGCCCAATCTTTTTAATCTATATATTTCAATGCTTTAACTGAAATTCGCTTTTGTCGCCTATTGAGGTTTATGGGCGGAATTTGATATTCAGTGTCCCCATAGTGTCCCCAAACAGACATGCGGATTAACTCATGGCGGCCATCGAAAAGCGCGAGCGGAAGACCGGAACGACTTACCGCGCGATCATCCGTATCAAGGGCTTCCCTCCTCAGCAGAAGACCTTCAAGCGCCTGACGGACGCGAAGATGTGGGCCCAACAGACGGAAGCCGCCATTCGCCGGGGTGAGCTACAGGCCGTCGCCAAGATCACAGCCAACAAGACGCTGGCGGACGCCATCGACCGCTACCGCAACGAAATCATGCCCCGGAAGACAATTGGCACCCAGCGGTCTGAGAAATCTCACCTGGCCTACTGGGAAGCCGCGCTAGGTGAATACGGCCTGACCTATATCGAGCCGGAAATGATCAGCCGGAAGCTGGCCGCGCTGGCAAAAGAAAAGCGCATGAAGAAGGGCGACAAACCCGGCCACCCTTCCGGTGGCGTGCGCAGTCTTCGCACGATCAAATATTATCAGGACACCCTCTTCGCGGTGTTCAAATACGCCCGGCAGTGGCAGTGGACGCGGCAGAATCCCGTGGGCGAGATTGAGAAGATCACCAAGCTGCGGAATGAGCGAGTGCGCTTCCTATCAGACGAAGAGCGTGCCGCCCTTCTGAAGGCCTGCAAGGCCAGCGTGAACAAGCACCTCTATCCGATTGTCATCTTCGCCCTCTCCACCGGCGCACGCAGGGGCGAAATCCTCGGCCTGACGCTAGAAGACCTCGACCTTAAACGGGGTATGGCTGTTCTTCGGAACACCAAGAACGGTGATACCCGCTCCGTGCCCGTCGTGCACCACCTCAAAGAGCTGATGACGAGGCAGGTGAAAGCCATCAACAAGCTCTATGACGGCCTAGAGCTTCCTAAGCACGGTCGGCTGCTCTTCGCCCGCAGCGACGGCAAGGCCCCTATTGAGCTGAACCGCGCTTGGTACAACGCGCTGGAGAGAGCGAACCTCAAGGACTTCCGCTTCCATGATCTGCGGCACAGCACAGCGAGCTACCTGGCCATGAACGGAGCCAGCCAGTTGGAAATTGCGGCCGTTCTCGGCCACAAAACACTCCAAATGGTGAAGCGCTACGCGCACCTGTCTGAAAATCACACCCGCGATGTGGTGACTAAGATGAATGAAAAGATTTTCTAGAGCCGAACAGTTTTCTTACCTTTAGAGAAGAAATTTGATGGACACGAGTCCGTCCCGTCAATTCCCGTTCTGACTTCTGTGCAACCACTGTTCGCCCCGCGATCAAAGAGAAAATATGCGCCTATTTCCGAAAGAATATTGACTTTTAAGCGGCGCTTTATATCTAAGTAGGGAGTCCTTCTAAAGACACAACATAGTCATTGTACGGAAGGATTTTCTTGACTTTTTATCCACGCCACTATACATAAACTGGCTTCTTTCCCTTTTTCTCTAAGCTTTTTCCAAAATCGAACCCCTGAGGCATCGATGACGAGAAAGAATAACCGCCACCTATGGAGCGCGGAACGGCTGGTCGTGCGCGACAAGAGGGGAAATCCCCTCGCCGAATGGAACAAAGGTTCTCAAGGCAAAACCGAAAGATTTTTCTTTCCGAAGAATATGGGATTCGGAGGAAAGGCAAAGCGCACACATCACAAGAATGGAAGAACGCACTGCCACTGGCTTTTTGCGCATGGCGGAAAAAACAAGAGTTGGCGCTAGCAAACCAACTGTTGTCGCGCAATTAGATCGCGAGGCGAGCCTTAAGCTGCGGAGGTAAGCCGAAATTTGATTTCAATACGGGGCATCGGCATATCGTCGGTGCCCCATTTTTTAGGAGATACTGAAATGACTGACGAACCTAACTACATTCACAAACTGCCAGACGACGTATGGCAATGGTTCAAGAGCCTAAAAGAACACGAAGCGGATATGCTCTCGCATGCTCCACTCGTTAGTACCCTAGAAAAATATGCTTATAGGGACAATGCACGACTTCGAAGAGACATAGAGGCTTTCGCGAACACTTTCACATGGCACCTCGGGATGGAGAACGATGTATCGAACGCTGTAGACATTGCTATATCGCCATTCACCTTTCCCAAATACGACGCCTTTCTGGGTGACCAAGGATATCTCGAAGACCTCGCGCAGAGCATCGGCAAGCATATCGTCAAGGCATATGAGCAGGCTAGAGAGCAGGAATACGCATAAGGCAGAAATTCCTTTACTATCAATTGACTAGAAGAAATCTCTAGACTTTTTCAGCTTGCTTCATATGTTTCTAACAAGTTTCTCAGCCTTTTCCCTCTCTCGCTTTTTTCCCAAAAGAGGGATCATGAAAATTGGTCAATTACGAAGAACTGCGGACGGTGAAACAACTGGCCGCTGAAGCGCCGTTCGTCACCGAAGCGAAGCTGCGCTGGTGGATTTTCCACGCGGACACAAACGGTCTCAACGCTGCCCTGATTAAAATCGGTGGGCGCGTCTACATAGACCGGGCCGAGTTCAATAAGTGGCTTGAGGCCCAGCGCCTCGCCCCCAAGGCCTCCGCCGCCTAACGGCACAAGAGAGAATAAGTCGAAAGCAGCCCCGCCCTAACCGGCGGGGCTTTTGGCTTTTCTACCCAGTGGGAGTCGCGCCCAGTTATCTGGATATTTTTGGATACTTTTATGGATACAAGCTGGGCGTTTTGTCAGGTTTGAACAGTGCTTGGCTTGCGGCGATTTTCTAAACTAAGAAGCGGACATTTAAGCGGACATTTTTAAGCGCATATTTCCTTTTTGAGATCAGAAAATGTGATGATATACTTACACTTAAGATGGTTAAAGATGCGGACATAAAAGCGGACATTGGAGCGGTCGAAGATCGCGGCGAAACCATTGGTTTGATGGAGCCAATGCTCGTTTCTGACAGTTCCAAATATAAAGCCAGTCTATCTGACCTGGCGCTAGAACTCGCCGCTGAATCGGCTGCGTTTCGTAGCAGCCTCCCGGCAGGGCTATTGGCCGCCCTTGCTGATCTCGTGCGTTCTATGAATTGCTACTACAGCAACCTCATAGAGGGGCATAACACCCACCCGGTCGATATAGAAAAGGCGCTCAAAGGTGACTACAGCGCCGACACGAAGAAGCGAAACCTGCAGCTTGAGGCTAAGGCCCATATAGCTGTTCAACAGTGGATTGATGGCGGCAACGTTGGCGGAAATGCCACGGCCACACCCACGCTGTTGGAGATACATCGACGGTTTTGTGAACTTCTCCCAGATGACATGCTCTGGGTTGAAAATCCCGACAACGGAGAGCGTTATCCGGTTGTTCCTGGTGAACTCCGAGAGCGCGACGTGCGGGTGGGGCAGCATATCTCAGTAAGTCCGGGGGCAGTGCCTCGTTTTCTCCAGCGCTTCGAAGCGGCTTATGCTCGCCTTGGCCGCGTGGACGCCATTCTAGCGGCGGCAGCCGCTCATCATCGCTTTGTATGGATACACCCGTTTCTGGACGGCAATGGACGGGTCGCCCGCTTGATGACACACGCGATGCTTCTCAACACCTTAAACTCAGGCGCTGTTTGGTCGGTCGCGCGTGGTCTAGCCAGAAATGAGCAGGCGTATAAACATCACCTTGCTGCTTGTGACTTGCCCCGACGCAATGACCTTGATGGTCGTGGTAGCTTGAGCGAAGAAGCACTCGTCGAGTTCACACACTTCTTCCTCAAAGTTTGTCTCGATCAAGTTAGCTTTATGCGTGAACTGATGGAGCCCAATAAACTTCGCACACGTATTTTGGTTTGGGCAGAAGAAGAGATGCGGCTGGACGCTCTTCCTGCCAAATCGGATGCCATACTTGAAGCCATACTCTTCCGGGGGGAAATACCACGGGGCGAGGTCGCAGCGCTCTTGGGAACCACCGACCGTCATGCACGACGCCTAACGTCTGCGCTACTGACGGCCGACGTTTTGACTTCGGACGGCCCGCGAGCACCGCTCCGGCTGGCTTTCCCGGCAAAGCTCGCATCGCGCTGGATGCCGGGATTGTTTCCTGAGCAAACCGCCTAGCCCGCACCCAATGCCTCAGATAGGTGAAATCGCAAGGCCGCTCGTCACCGCTGCCTATGAACCTGCTGCCGGTGGCGTTTCACTTTGAAGATTGCCGATTTTGTTTCTTCCAGGTGCACAAATTCATTCATTTTCAAAGTCGCAACCACCAGACGAGCGCCATGTCTCGCGATCAGCAACTGCTGTTCGTGGAAGGTCTGCACGGCATGGTGACGCGCAAGCTGCGCTACTTCGATTGGCAGGAATGGCAACTGCGGCGGCGCGCGCAATAAGCGCGCGCCTGCTTCATTTCTGCGGCCACTTTGGGTAGCGACCACCGGTGGAGACCACATAGGCCATGACGAAAACAAGTGTACCAAGCATGATGGCAACCCAATCGCCACCCCCCATATTAGATTTGTACGGATAAAGCGCAGTCCAAACCAGCGTCATAACGAGTGCGGAGAGTGCGAAGACGCCCATGATTTTATAACCGCGCCGCCTCAGGAAGCGCATGTATTCTTCCAAAAATTCGTTAGGGCCCATGCTCGCATAGGTGCTGTTCGGCGACTCGCGCTTGATACGTTCGTAGTTGGCGGCGGCTACCTTACTCGCGCGCTCCTCTGTTTTTCGGCGTCCCATGGACGACAGGATCGCCAAGAGCACCAAAGCCAAAAGAAAAAGAACAATGAACAGAAGCATTACTTCCCCCTACCTTCCTATCGGGTCACGAACACCGCTAGCACCAGCACCGCCAGAACCAGAATGATGATCAAAAGCATAGAAGCCCCCTGCCCGCCGCCGGTGCGGCAGAAGTTTCGGCACCAAGGTTGAGTTACGGGTTGCCCACGACAATCTTGAGTTTGTCGTCGGACATTTTCGCGACGTAGATGCCGGGAATGCGTTCGAAGTAGCCCTTCCGGGTAGTCTCGCCGCTGATGATCCACTTGCCCGGCGCGACTTCCTCGGCTTTCGTCCCTGCCAACGTCTCCGCGTCGTCCCAGTCGCGGCAACTTCTCGCAAGTTTTGCCGCACTCGACGGGTGCGTCCTCAAGCGGACGAGACCCTCTACGTATTGCGCAGCTCCGTAGCCCGGCGCCATGTACTTGGATGTGAGTTCTTCTTTCGATTGGGAGCCACAGTAAGCGGCCTTCTCAAACTCCACATAGAATCCACTTGGGGTTTGCGGCTCCCCACAACCCGCGAGCAACACGGCTCCCATCACTGACAACACCGCCGCACTGCGGCTCCACAAGTTCTTCATGACTCCCCCCATTGGGCTTGCGAGAAAACGTCGGTGCTTACTGGGCGAGTTCTGCCTCGCACTCCATTCCGGCACGCGCGCCTTCACCGGCGTACTGAGCATTGGCTTTCCTTAATTCAGCTTCCGACATACCGGTCTTCTCCACCGCCTCCTGCACGGTTGTTGCGCCATCAATCGCCACCGTCAGCTTCACCCACGTTGAAAAATCTTCCTTGCTGAGGTTGGCCTTCATCTTGTCGAAGACACATTCACATACGGCCTCTTCGCCGCCCATCTGAGCGCACCCCGACATACTCATCTCTTTAGTGCGCGCTTCGTCAGCGGCGGTGTAGGTCGCCTGCTCTTCACCGCACGCGGCGAGTGCAAGCGTGCCAACGGCTATCGCCAGTACTTTCAAGCCCAGCGGCCTAGTGTTCATAGATTGAGATTTCATCCGTAGACCTATCGGTAGTGTGTTCGGTGGAACACGGAACGTTGAAGAATGGAGTTACAGAATCCCCAATTCGGTCACTGCACCCACGCGAACCTGTTAGGCTGGATTGATATGAAATGCCGCATAAGGGAGAGACCGAGTTCAACAACGATCAACACAAGCAATGGAGCCTGTACGACCAGTCCGGCCACCGAAAATATCTGACAGCCAAGGAGCGCCGCGCCTTCATGGCGGCCGCCGCCGAGCGCCCCGCAGACGTGCACGCACTCTGCTGGCTTATCGCCGAAACCGGCTGCCGCCTTACGGAAGCATTGGAGTTGACCGCAGGCCGGATCGACCCCAGCCGGGGCGTCGTGATTTTCGAGAGCTTGAAGAAACGCCGCAAAGGCATCTACCGGGCGGTGCCGGTGCGCAAGGAATTGATTGCCGCGCTTGATGGCATCGCCCAGGGCGACACCAGCCCTCTATGGAGCTGGTGCCGCATGACCGCCTACCGCCGCATCACCGAAACGATGGAGCTTGCGAAGGTCTCAGGCCCCCACGCCAATGCGCGCGGCCTTAGGCACAGCTTTGCCATCGCCGCGCTGGAAGCTAGCGTCCCGCTTAATCTCGTGCAGCGTTGGCTAGGCCATGCGGACATGGCGACAACAGCGATTTACGCCGATGCGATTGGTACGGAAGAACGCAAATTGGCCAGCCGACTCTGGAAGGCGGAAATGGGAAAATAGGGGGTTGATTTGTGTGACAAAATTGGGGATTCGGTCACACCGCGACACTAGCACTTTGCCAAACAAAAGAAAAAAGCCGCCCGCAAGGCGCGGCTTCAGTTGTCGATCAACTTTCCAAACCCGTCGTTTCAGAAACGCGGGAACGGCATCTCCCTCTCCATCTCTTTCACTTTTTCTTTCTCCCGGCTGCGTTCTTCGTACTCATGCAGCGCCCGCACAAGCTGGCGCTTGTAGTCGTAGGCATAGTTGCTCGCGCGAATGGCCTTCTCCGTCACCCGTGACAAGGCTGCGGCGCGACGCTCAAGCGCCCGCCCCAGCATCTTGTGCAAATAGGCGTCGGTGCCGGTCCGCTGGTGGATCAGCTCAAAATCTCGTTTGGCGATCTTCACCTGCTGGCGCCCGTCCTCGATCTTGTCGTTCCAGTGGCTGACATCCTGCTGCGCCCTGCGCCAGCGGCTGCGCCGGTGTTTGAGGTAACGCAGAGACACTTCCGCCTTCTTGCGCGTTTCATCCTTGGCGATGCCGACATTCAGGCCGCGCAGCCCTCCGGCAAGGCCGGGCTTCTCCTTGAGCATGCGGGCGGTCTCCTCAACGCCGAACTGTGCCTCCATCTTCATCCAGATACGCTCGGCCTTGGCCGGGTCTTTGAACGTGACCGAAAGCGACTCCCGGAAGCTCTCCCGCCAGCGCGTCTCAAACTTCGTCGCGCGGTCATGCCGACTGTGGGCGTAGGCCGCATCCCGTTCGGCGCGGAACAGCCGCCTCTCGCCGTACCGGTAGTGCGCGTCCAGGCCTTTCCAGTAGTGGACGGCCATTTGCGCGTGATCGAGTTCGGTCATGGCGTCTCTGGTCTTCTTGCGCGCAACCCGCTCTTCCGCCGCGCGAAGCCGGTCGGCACGGCGCAATTGCGCGGGCGTCATGTTCTCACTGCCGGGGATGGGGTGCTTGCGCTTCTCCGCCGCCACAAGCTCGTCAATCCGCGTCAACTCCCAGTCGTCAAACTTCTCGCCGAACCTTTCTTCCAACTCCGTAAGCCGCACCCCTTTGCCCATTTGCGAAAGCTTGGCGGCTTCGTCCCCGCGCACCAGCACGAGGCCCCGGCCCTTGCGCTGCAACTGGAGGCCATAAGCCCCAACACGCGCGGACAGGTCGGCCCACGATGTGGCGTTGTAAAAGTGCGGGGCCACGCGCTCCCGCAGTGACTTCACGTCTTCCCAGCTCATATCCGGGATGGGCGGGCGGTTGTTGCGCCGGGCCAGCCAATACTCGGCGTCCGTCACGGTCGCGCGGGTATCGCCAAAATCTTCCTGTAGCTCTTGTTCGGGGATACGGGCTTTGTCCCGCCCGCGCTCCTTGGCGATGTTGAGGTCGCGCTCGCGGGCGATCTCGCGCACCAGCGCCGTGAGGCGCTTGCCGTCGTTGTGACGGCTGTAGGCTTTGCCGGTCTGTGGGTGGATGCGGTTGACCAGGAAGTGGATATGCGGGTGCTCGGTGTCCCTATGAGCGTAGATGAGGGCTTGGTAGTCGCTGAGGCCAAGGCGCTCGATGGCGTCGATGGCGATCTCGCGCATGATGCCGGGGTCAACCTTTCCGGCCTTGGCGTCTTTCGGGTCGAAGGCCAGCACGAAGTGGTAGGCCGGATTGCGGCACCGGGTGGACTGGGCGGCGGTGGCCGCCATGATGGCGGCGGCGGCTTCGGGGCTTTCGGTCTGGAGGTTGCGCGTCTCAACCCACTCGACGCGATCGGGGCTGAGCTTGGCGGTGTTGCCCGACAGATAAAGCGCCGATGCGCGGAAGTTCGCGGGCTGCTTTTTCGGGATTTTGAAGCGCATCCATCACCTCCCCCCGCGTGACGGCGGCTCGTGAGACGGGCCCGGAGATTGCGCGCCCTCTTTCGGCGGCTTGCCTGCGTCCTTGTTGGCGGCTGTTGGCGCCACTGAGGCTTCATGCAGTGGCTCCAGAGCTGCGCGCATAGCTTCGAACCCTTCGTCGCGAAGCTCGCTTGGCACATCGTGGCCGCTGTTGGCCATATGCGCCAGCCGGTTGACCGTGTGCCCGGCCGTGTTGAGCGGCTCGATCTGGGCCTCGATCAGTTCAGCGAGGTCGTTGCGGCCCAGCAGTTGCTCCACCAACTGCCCGCCGGTGTACCGCGCCCAGCGGGCGTAGACCTCCTCGCCGGTCACGTCCGCAAGCTGCTGGAAGTTGGTCGCTGCCGACTGCAATTCATAAAGCAGCTTCTGAAAGATGATGAGTTGGGCCGGGCGCGCGCGGGGGCGTTTACCCAGAACTGTGTCGCGCGCATAGCGCCCGAAAGGCATCCCAGCGGCGGCAGCATGGGTCTTGAGCTGCGCCAGCTCCGCATCCGTGAGGCGGATATTTACAACGTGGCGGCGCCTGTCTGCCGGGCTCTTACGCGGCCGTGCCATCGCCGTATCGCCCCGTTGTAAGGCGCAGAATGCGCCCCTCGCTTGCGAGCAAGACGAAGCCCTTGAGACCCCGCCAGGTGGTCGAATGTGGCTGAGTTTTCGCCTGAAAGCCCCTCACAGCACGTCTGACGGCACTGCCACCGGCAGCCGTCCGTGCGAGGGGTTTTTGTAGGCGAAAATACATCTTGCCTCCCTACTGAAACAAAGTTTCTTCTTCCACTGTATGGAGTTACGCGGGAACCAAGGAACAAGTGCCCTCAAACACTAGCAATAAAAAGCCTACAATAACAACACCCATATGGGACCGCCAACACCTCTCAATGCCCACCGATAGGGATTCTCGGTGTCAGGCGCAGTGCGGCTGACAGGGGTCCGGGCAAGGCTGCCGAGAGAGTGGCGGCACAATAAACGAGTAAATGATGGACACAATAAACTAATTGATGTACAACATAATAAACTAACGAGTGAACAACACGATAAACGAATTGACCTAAGCCATGCCCAGCGCCGCTGAAAAACTTGCCGATAGTCTAGAGGCCCTTCACGGGCTGCAAAAGGGTGGCAAGGTGGCGATCCGCTCGGCGGAGCTGTCACGCACCCACCGGGAACGCCTGCTGAAAGCAGGCTTCCTCAAGCCCGTCATGAAGGGCTGGTACATCCCGGCCCGTCCCGACGAGACCACCGGCGAGAGCACTGCCTGGTATGCCTCCTTCTGGGCGTTCTGCGCTACCTATCTGGCCGAGCGGTTCGGCGAGGCGTGGGTGCTGTCGCCGGAAGAGTCTCTGCTGCTCCACACCGGCAATCGCACCGTGCCGCGCCAGCTCCTTGTTCGTGCCCCGAAAGGCAAGAACAACATCGTGGCCCTGCCCCACGATACGTCCCTGCTCGATGTAAAGGCTGACCTGCCCCCAGCCGCCCTGATTGAAAAGAAGGACGGCCTCAACCTCTACACCCTGCCCGCCGCGCTTGTCGCCAGCGGGCCCGGTTTCTACACCGCCTCCGCCAATGAGGCGCGTGCCGCCTTGGGCACCATCCGCAACGCCTCGGAAGTGCTCAGCCTTCTACTGGAAGGCGGGCACACGAAGGCGGCGGAGCGCCTCGCGGGGGGCTTTCGCAATATCGGCAAGGCCCGTATTGCCGACGACATCGTCAAGACCATGCAGGCCGCCGGATATAACGTCCGGGAGAGCGACCCCTTTGCAGGCCCGTCGCCGATAGTGCTGCGCGATCATGAGCGTTCTCCCCATGTCGCCCGCTTGCGGCTGATGTGGCAGACCATGCGCGGCGAAATTGCGGCGCATTTCCCGCCGCCGCCCGGCAGGCCCAATGATATTGCGGCCTACCTCAAGCGCGTGGATGAAACCTACGTCACCGACGCCTACCACTCGCTTTCTATTGAAGGCTATCAGGTCACGTTGGAGCTGATAGAGCGCGTGCGTAGAGGAAACTGGAATCCCGATAACAACGAAGAAGATCACAACCACCGCAACGCACTTGCTGCGCGCGGCTACTGGCAGGCTTTCCAAGCCGTCAAGTTAGCCGTCGAGCGGGTGCTTCATGGCGACAATCCCGGAGAAGTCGTCGAAGCCCGGCATGGTGATTGGTACCGCGAACTTTTCGCGCCAAGCATCACAGCCGGGCTGATCAAGCCCGCCGATCTGGCGGGCTATCGCAACGCGCCGGTCTATATCCGCAAATCCATGCACGTGCCGCCCGCGCGCGAGGCCGTGTTGGATCTGATGGAGACTTTTTTTGAGCTTCTCAGCGAAGAGACGGACCCCGCCGCGCGGGTGGTCCTGGGCCACTTCGCGTTCGTGTACATCCACCCCTACATGGACGGAAACGGCCGCATGGCCCGTTTCCTCATGAACACCATGCTGGCGGCGGGCGGCTATTCGTGGACGGTGATCCCCGTCACCCGCCGCGACGACTACATGGCCGCTCTCGAAGCGGCCAGTGTCGGGCAAGACATTCGCCCGTTTGCTCGGTTCATTGGGGAACTGGTGACGGCAAACGGACGTGGCATCGATGCGCCCTCTACTCAACCGTGACCAGAATCGGATTAGCGAACTGGGCATTCACGAACCACCGACATTTTCTGATGCTGATAATCGCTGGCTGTTAAACGAACAAACCCCTTACACGCGTGTATGGGGCTTTTCTTTATTTATGCACCTAACGAAAATGCAACTGGCTGCTAGCCACTCAATCATCAAGTAGAGTAGTCACGATGCTGGTAAGACTATCTTGGGCTACCTCACGGTCACGTTGAGGGCAAGGTTAACTGCCCCCGCGCGGCACGTCATTCCATCACGAGAGGAGCAGTATACATTGACACCTTGTGGTCCCGCTCCCCGCCCCGATGAAGCAGGGCGTGGGCTATGCAATGACGCGCCTTTGAAGACGAGCCCTCCGCCCTTACACTGAAACGTCAGCACATAAGTCACATACTTCGCATACGCGTTGCTCGTTCCAACGTAAGCAGAAACTTGGGAGAGTCCTCCCTCATAGGTGCCATGAACAAGCATGTTGCTCGCATTACTGTCTATGCCGAAGCCAAACTCAGGGGATACTCTTCGGTCTGCACATACCTTCACTTCCTGAGGCTCTTCATCACCTCTGTCAGCACTTTCATTCACGGCCGTTTCAAGCGTTTCGGTCTTACTCGTAACCTGAGTCAGCGTTTTATGAATTGTCTTTATACTCTTCGACAGGTCACTGATCTGCTCAACGATCTGATCGAGCCGACCATCAATGCCATCCAATCTGCCCGTCACGTCATCAAGCTGCTCCCCCTGCGTCGTAATTGCTGTGGTGTTCACAACCTGCTGCGCTTTCACTTCGTCTAGTTGAAGCTGCGCGCCATAGCCATTGGCGACCGATGTGTCGACACCTTTGCCCGACATTGTTTGTGCGTGTGCGGCCACTGCGCCGTACAGCAAAGCGACCACGGCAACGGTCGCGCTGAGATTCGTGATTTTCATGTAAGCACCCTGTTCTAAATTCTTCCCACCACCAATCAATTCGGCGGCTAGAAACTTCTGGTGCTCACCACAAGCAACAAAACTGACAGTTTCCTTCAGCGACGACGACGATCACCGTCGTCAGTCCAATTGCGACGGCAAAAGCAAGGCGGCTTCTATCTGAAGCCGCCTCGATCCGCTAAGCGTTTTCGCTCAGCGCCACGGCCCGCAGGTCATGCTGCTCGCCTTCGCATGGCCCGTTGTTTGGCAGTTCGCCACTGGCAAACATTTCCACTGCGGCAGCTTCGGCGCTTTGAGCGTCCGGCGCGGTTATGCGGTACTGGTAGACCACCAGCTCCTCTACGGCGACGGTGAACATCTGTTCGTTCTGGTTATCCATGACAGAAGTCCTTTCCTTTCGTTTGTTGAGGGACAACCGCCGCCCGGCTGTGAGCCGAGCGGCGTGTCGCGAGGGTTAGCGTTTCCAAGTGAGGACGAACTTGTTGTCTTCGCCTTCGAAGAGGCTGGCGTAGATCGGACCTGTGAAGCTCGGGTCATCCAGCTTGAGGCTGATGAAGGGCTTGTCCTTCTTCGAGGTGCGGTTCCACGCCGCGCCCAGTTCCGCGTCCCCAGCCATGATCCGAAAATCCGGCGCACCTGGCTTGTCGCTGTTGATCGGGACAAGTGTGACCTCGGCCTGGATTGTCAGCGTCTTGATTTCGCCGGTGTAGCCGTTGTCCGTTTTTGTGAATGTTCCGATGATAGTCATATTTCAATTCTCCTTTGTCTGTTTCCGGGACCGCCCCATGCGGCCTTTCCGATGGCCGACCGAGAGCACGCGGATTGAGGCGGTGGAGACACCCGAAGGGCGAAGCGCAGCGGCAGACCGGCAGCCGCCTGCTTTTTGGAGCGCAGCGATCGCGAGGAAAGCGCCGCGCCGCCAAAGGCGGAGCAAGCTGGGGAAAAAACTGACGGAAGCCGGTTGGCTCCACCGCCGCCGCGTGCAGGGATGCCATCAAAAGGAAAGGCGCCTGGGAGCGGGCCTGTCAGCCAAGGGACGAAACAGGCGCGGCCACTCGGGTCATCAATTTGACGACGGCGGAACCCAGCTCCGGCTCAAACGCTAGTACGGGCAATCAGGAGAGGGCTTCTCAACACCATCGACAGTGATAAGCCCCTGCGCCACCTCTTCGCCGCGCTGGGTAAGCGTGAACGGCCAAGCGTCGTGCTCGTCCTTCAACACAACAAGCCCGGCAGACGCCAGCATGCGAATGTCCGCACGCAGTTCATCAGTCGCAACTGCCAGCCCCAGCTCCGGCAGCCAGTTCCGAAACACGAACAGATTAGCTGACCCGCCCGTCGCCCCCGCCAGCGCTCGCAAGATCGCTAACCGCCGGTGCCGGGTCTTCACCTCTTCAATGGTCAAGGAAGAGTTTCGACTAGGCGTGTTCATATTTCACATAAAATACTTGTTAATTAAGTGAAGTTGAGATAGTATTCTGTACACGTACTATCTTCATTTTCATTTTTCTCATTAACAGGGAGCGCGCGCACTCATCGCGCGGCTAACAGCATGTGCTTTTCTATCAGCCCCGAACTTGCAATTTTATGCTTGGTCATCGCACCTATTCTGCTTATTCCAGCAACGACCTTAGATAGCACATTTCTCCATGTAGCAGCGCTGCTCATAATCCTCACGCCGTTTCTTTTCGTGCCGCTGTTGGCATTTGCGATATGCAGTTAACCTGCGGAACCCCTAGATATCTCTAGGGGTTCTTTTTTCTTTAAGAACCTGTTTGTTCCATCTCCTGTCTTCGAGTTCCAAAACATTTTCCCGTATGCGTCTTCGATTACACCGATACGGGCCAAACCCGATACCGGCCCGGAGAAACAACGACACGATCATTACTCCAAGCGCAATTTCAAACCCCTCGAAACCGAGCAATGGCCCCCAGAACAAGACAAAAACCGAGAGAGCCACGATCATCGCAGGCACCCACACCCAAAATAAATGCCACACCCAAAACCCCACAAATATCGAACTGGCAACGTGCCGATACACCGATTTTTTATCAGCAAGACCGAGTGGCACATGCGTCCTTGTGACAAGAGATACAATTTGCAGAAGAAAACTTCGACAATATGCACTGATGGAGAACTTGCGCCGACAAGATCGAAGTCCGACTTTTTTCCAGAATCGATAAATCTCTTTTATCTGAGAAAGGTTTTCCTGAATTTCGCTTCGATATCGTCGCATCATTTGGTTGTGCACGTGCGGCGCGATATTCGCTTCATCCATGCGTCTTGAGTGCGCAACCATTTGCGAAAAACAATTTTCGATCTTACCGAGACGCACTTCAATTTCATCCAAACCGCGATAGAGAATCCTTAGAGCGGTTACTTCCTCACTCCACGTACACTCACGTATATCTGACTGCATGGTGGGATAGACGATGTGTTCCTCTTTGGCGGTGCCCAAGAATAGCACCGTTCTGTCTATTCTCCCGCTGGTAGATTGAAGCCAACGCTCCGTGTTCGTGATGCAAGTGTGCGTAAACCGCAGCCGATACTCTATGTCGGCATATAACGAGCGAAGCACGTGTATCCGCAGGAACGAGTAGGAGATGAGGTTTTTGAGAAGCCAGAAGGCAAACGGAGTAGCAACAAATCTAAGTATTGTAACGGGATCACTGAGGCTGTTGCCTAAAGCACCATTCTCCAAATTTCCTTGCCTGACGTTGTCTCCCCCTAGCCACACAAAGATGGTATGCGCTATCGCGCGCCATCCGTTGGAAATCCAATTGAAGAAGCCTGCAACCTCTTCCAAAGGGGCAGTGGCACCCGGCCCGGCTTCATCAGGCTCAAGCGACGGCTCTACCTCAGATTCGACAGTCGGCAAATCTGCTTGGGCAAGCGCCGCTGGCGCGGCTGCCCACGCCATAGCCGCAAGGCATGTGATGATAAGAAAATGCCGCATCGCGCTCCCCCCGACCGTAGCAACGCAAATATCTTAGGACTCCGTTCGCATCAGGAACAGCCATATGATCCACTCAAACCAGCGCAAGCGCTGCAGAAACTCCTCTGCCCACCTCCTAAAACGAGAATGGCCGCCACGCTGAAGCGCAGCGGCCAAATCACTAGCCCAACATCAGGCAACTATGCAGCCACGCTGCGACGCCTCACTAGCGTATGCAGACAAGCTCTTCGTGGGTTTTGAAGAACCGGTCACGCTCAATGCGCAGACCGGCAGGCCCTCGGATGGCCTCCAGTTCCGACAGCCGCACCGTGCCCAGTTCCGGGCACCCCACGCCTAAGTCGCACAGCCCGAGGGCAATATCCGGCTCTTCCGGATCAAGCTCGGTCAGCAGCCAGGTGCCGCCGCCCCACGGGCAGAACAGCTTCACGACGGGGTGAAAATCGTGCGTCTCCTCTTCATTATCCGGCTCCGTCAACCGGGCAGCGTTAGCGGCCCCGTTCTTGAGTAGTCTTTCTCTTTGCTCCTTTGTCAGCAGTTTCATGGTCAATTGCTCCTTGTAGAGATTTCCCGCAGGGGCCCTTCCCCCGCGCGTTACCTCCTGCCCAGCGGCGAGCGATCAACCTTGTGGAATTGAAATGCACATATGCGCTCGCGCCGGAGCCCGACGGCAACCGGAAGCCGCCCGCAAGGGGCGTGAACACGCGGCGGCACG
>JAGUWA010000141.1 GCA_020062605.1 Parvibaculum sp.
CCCGAGACATGGTTCCCCTCGCCGGTCTGGTCGCGCCGGGTGCCGGACCATGAGCGCATCAACGCGCATATTCTCTCCGTTATGGAGGAACTGGAGGCGAAGGGCCGTGCGATCACGCGCTCCAATGTCGGCGGCTGGCACAGCACGGCGAACCTCCACGCCATGCCCGCGCTCGGCGAGATTCGCCGCATCATCGGCAACGCGGTCGCGGGCTGCGCGACGCAGCTCGCGTTCGATTTCGACCACTTCGAGCTTTTCTTTCAGGAAATGTGGCTGAACAAGAACGGACCCGGCGACTTCAACAAGGCGCATGTGCATCCGAACTCGCTGCTGTCCGGCGCCTATTACGCGAAGGTGCCGGAGGGGAGCGGCAATATCGAGTTCTACGACCCCGTGCGCGAGCGCGTGATGTGCACCTTCCCCGTGAAGGAGCGCACCCGCATCAACAGCCAGGCGATGGAATACCAGGGCAAGGAGGGTCTGCTGCTGATCTTCCCCGGCTGGCTGCAGCATTCCGTTCAGCCGAACCGGAGCGAGGACTTCCGAGTCTCGATCAGTTTCAACATGGGGTTCCGGCGGAAGGGCGGATGACGGCCCTTGCATCCCTCCCCGCAAAAGCCCCCGTTCTCCGGCCAGCCGTTCGGGTAAGTGGTGGTTTTGAGTAGAACAAGCCCGAAACACCGCCTAAAGTGACAAGCGGGACGGCCACTTGCGGCCGTCCCGCTTTTCGTTTGATCGCGAAGAAATCTTCGTGAGGCAGAATGGCCGGGCAAGGACGGAAATCAACATCTGGTATGCCCCGGATTCCGGGGGTTTTCGAGGATATCCAGGTCAATTCGTGCCGCAATCCCGCCTGTTCGAACTTCGGCAATCCGGCTATGCCGTTCGTTCGCAGGGGTCGCCCCTCGTCGGGCGCTCCGGCACCGCGGGACGATTATGTTCTGTCCGGGGAGGCCAGGGTGGCGCCGGACAGCTTTCTCAAATGCAAACGGTGCCTGCGAACTCTTTCAATCAAGAGCAATGCGGCTATCGCGGCGGAGATGTCTCGCATCTCTGCCTATCTGGAGATTCGTCCGGAACCGTCATGTCGGACGCCCGGCTGCGCGAATGCCGGCGTGGGCGTGTATTCCCGACCTGAAGCCTATGCGGCGCATGGAGGCCGTCGAGGGGCCCAGCGGTTCAGATGCAAGGCATGCCGGAAGACATTCTCCGTCCAGCTCAAGGCGACGGCGCGGCAGAAGGCGCCACATCTCAACCGCACGGTCTTTGCCGAAGTCGTATCGAAGAAGCCACTCCGCGGCATCATGGAAGTGACGGGGCTCTCGGCATCGGCCGTGTATGACAAGCTCGACTTCCTTTATCGCCAATGCCGCGGCTTCGCCGGCGAGCGCGAGCGGCGAGCTCATCGCATTGAGAGAAAGCGCGTACAGCTCTGCGTCGACCGGCAGGACTACATGATAAACTGGCGCAGCAAGTCGGCGCGCAAGAACATTCAGCTCACCGCCATCTGTACGGTTGAGGTCGATAGCCAGTATGTCCTCGGCCATCACCTCAACTTCGACCCCGACATCAACCAGACCGAGGTCGAAGACGCCGCAGCCTTGAATGGTGACTTCGCACCCGGCACGAGAAGCTACTTCCGTGCCCAGCCGCAATATTGGCTGAATGCCGAGTTCGCACGGATGGCCGGAATATCTAAGACAGATATCCGCCCTGACTTCGACGGCGAGGAAATGACGGTAGACGAACTGATTGCCGCGAAGAGCCGTTGGGAGAGCATCTTGCCGGACCCGGAGCGTCCGGACTTTCCAGGCCGCGGAAATCAGCTATCGCCCGATGGGGTGATGACCCATCTCGACTACACCGCCTATGCGCATGCCAGGCTTGTTCGCCGCTTCGTCTCGGGCGCCAGATACGCGACCATCTACAGCGACCAGGACGAAGTCCTCCGCGCCGCCTTCATCTCCGCCTTCGCGCCGAAAATTCTGTTGGAAGAGGCCGAGATGGCTTACGTCCAGTTTCAGAAGCAGATGACCATCGACGAGAAGAAAGACCTCGCGCGCAGGTCCAACAAGGAGATTGCCTCTCTCGCGCTCGCTTCCGGCGATACGGAGCAGGCGGCAATCGTGAAGTTCATGGCGGATGAGTATGCGGCGGCCGTTTCGAGAGAGCCGGATTGGCGTAAGCGCTGGGTGCCTCATCCCAAGAGCACGACAAACGAGCCGCGGCGCCGCATTCTTTATCTGACCGACACCGGCAACAAGACGCCGGAGCGCATCGGATGGACGCTTGCCGGTGCGACGCTCGCGCCGGTGGACAACTACTTCATGCGCTTGCGGAGGAAAATCAATTATCTGGAGCGCCCCATCCCGACCCGCTCGAACGCCAGCCGTCTCTGGAGCGGATATCACGCCTACGACCCGAAGCGTGTTCTACAGATGCTCGAGATATTCCGCGTCTATACGAACTACATCCGCACGAACGACGGCAAGAGCACGCCGGCGATGAAGTTCGGTCTCGCGAAGGGGCCGGTGAGATTCGAGGACATCATCTACTGGATGCCTAGATTCAACTCCGGACAAACAGCCGAATAGCCTATGTGAAATCAAGAGGCTTTCTCTTGGTGGCGACAGAGATACCGTTACCAGCTGGCTGGTTTATGAATCGGGCCGCTGCCGACAACAGGGTCAGGAAACTGCGAGGATACAAGCCAGTGCGGGCGAGGCTCGACCTTGAAATCTGCGAGGCGCTTGAGTTCAACACTTCCCTTTGAGCGAGGAGGAACCAAGCCAATCGTCAGCCCACAGTCGACCTTGGCCATACGAATTGGCGTTAGAAGGTCTGAGTCATTCGATATGATGACGGCGCATTTACAGCTATTTCGATAAGCGTCGCGGAGAAGGTGAGCCGCCAAATTTACATCAGAACCTTTTTCCTCGGTCTTATGAACCCAGACTTTTTCGGGCATTCCGTTCGGGTCGAGCTTGGTGACAGGCTCGCCGCGGACCTTGCGATAGCGTCCGGTTTTGGGGTCCGTCTCAACCGCTACCTGTCGCACCACAGAGCTCATGAATGTGCCCATGTGTATCTCGACGCGCGGCAATGTGGATAGCGCGTTCAGATAGGCCTGTTGACGCTCGGGCTGGTCTAGGTCGTGAGGCCGCGCTTCAACTCTTGCGGCAAAATAGTAGATTTTCTTGATTGTGTTCTTGGGCAGAAGCTGGTCGCAAAACCGCTCAAGATTAAGCCACTTGTGTGGCGTTCCCTTCAATAGCCCGTAATAAAGGTTGAAACCGTCGATATAGACGTGGGTATCCAATGGCGGCTTCCAGAAAGAGCAGCGGCGGGCTTTCGCCCGCCGCGCGCCCGGCGACCGAAGCCGGCCGGGGGAGTAGTGCCTGTAATATAGGGGCGGGATTAAAGATTGGCAAGCATCTGTCCGTTTTGCCCGGCTTTTTGGTTATCGGCCCCTTAAAACCACGCCAAAGAGCCGTCAGGCATCTAAGTCGAACAGCATTTTCTAGTGCCAAAGCCTTCCGCTGGTCCTCAGGGAACAAAACGATACTAAATGTAGCATAAATGTTCTCCGTTGAACCACCAGTTATCCGAACGGCTGGCGTTCTCCGGGGGCCTTTTTGTTTTCCATCAAGGCTGACGCTGCCCGCGCGCAATAGCGTGGCAAGGGCTTGCTTTTTCGGTAGCGTATGTTACTTTGGAATTATTATAATTCTAAATTAAGTCAATCCAAGGCAGCAAGAGGAGCCAACCAGATGAGCACGGCCCGGAAACCCTCAACCGGCGGCAAATGCCCGGTCATGCATGGCAGCGCCACCACCATGTCGGCAGGGACCACGAACATGGAATGGTGGCCGAACGCCCTCAATCTCGACATTCTCCACCAGCACGACACCAAGACCGATCCGCTGGGACAGGACTTCGACTATCGCGAGGAGCTGAAGAAGCTCGACGTGGAGGCGCTGAAGAAGGACCTCCACGCGCTGATGACGGACAGCCAGGCCTGGTGGCCCGCCGACTGGGGCCATTACGGCGGCTTGATGATCCGCATGGCCTGGCACGCGGCGGGCTCCTACCGCCTCGCCGACGGGCGCGGCGGCGGCGGCACCGGCAACCAGCGCTTCGCCCCCCTCAATTCCTGGCCGGACAATGTGAACCTCGACAAGGCGCGGCGCCTGCTCTGGCCGGTGAAGAAGAAGTACGGCAACAAGGTGAGCTGGGCCGACCTCATCATCCTGGCCGGCAACATCGCCTATGAATCCATGGGCCTGAAGACCTTCGGCTTCGGCTTCGGCCGCGAGGACATCTGGCACCCGGAAAAGGACGTCTACTGGGGCTCGGAAAAGGAATGGCTCGGCCGCGAACGCTATGCGAGCGACGAGGACGCGAAATCGCTCGCCAACCCGCTGGCCGCCGTGCAGATGGGCCTCATCTATGTGAACCCGGAAGGCGTGGGCGGCAAGCCCGATCCGCAAAGGACGGCATATGAAGTGCGCGAGACCTTCGCGCGCATGGCGATGAACGACGAGGAAACCGCCGCGCTGACGGCGGGCGGCCACACCGTCGGCAAGACGCATGGCAATGGCGATGCCGTGCTCCTCGGCGCCGACCCGGAAAGCGCGGGGCCCGAAACGCAGGGCCTCGGCTGGATCAATCCGAAGCAGGAAGGCCTCGCGAGCCACACCGTGACCTCCGGTCTCGAAGGCGCATGGACGACCCATCCGACAAAGTTCGACATGGGCTTCTTCGACATGCTCTTCGGCCATGAATGGGAGCTGCGGAAATCGCCCGCCGGCGCCTGGCAGTGGGAACCGGTCGACATCAAGGAAGAGGACAAGCCCGTCGACGCGAGCAACCCGTCCGTCCGTCACAACCCGATGATGACCGACGCCGACATGGCGATGAAGGTGGACCCGATCTACAACGCGATCTGCCGGAAGTTCATGGCCGATCCCGAATATTTCAGGGACACCTTCGCCCGCGCCTGGTTCAAGCTCACCCATCGCGACATGGGCCCGAAGGTGCGCTACATCGGCCCCGACGTGCCGAAGGAAGACCTGATCTGGCAGGACCCCGTTCCGGCCGGGCGCACGGACTACGACGTGAACGCGGTGAAGGCGAAGATCGCGGCGAGCGGTCTCTCGACGGC
>JAGUWA010000067.1 GCA_020062605.1 Parvibaculum sp.
GCCGCCCGCGCCCAGCATCACCGCCGGCCCTTCGCCTGCGCGCCAGTCTCGCGCGCCCGCTTTCAGATTGGCGATGAAGCCATAGCCATCCGTGTTGCGCCCTTCGAGCGCGCCATCCTTCAGCGTGACCACGGTGTTGACGGCTTTCAGCCGCGCCGCCACGGCATCGTGCTTCCCGAGTGCGGCGAAAGCCGCTTCCTTGTGCGGCACGGTGACATTCGCGCCGATGAAGTCGAGCTTGTGGAGATGGCGGATCGTCTCGACCGCATCCTCCGGCTTCACCGCGAGCAATTCGTAGCGCGCATCGGGAATGCGGTGCTCCGCGATCCAGTGATTATGGATGAGCGGCGAGCGCGAATGGGCGACGGGCCAGCCGATGACGCAAACACGGCGAATCATGTTTCCACAACTCCTTGCCGGCGGAGTTCATCGAGGAGCGGCAGCATGGGAAGCCCCAGAATATCGAAATAGTCGCCCTCGATCCGGTCGAAAAGCTGCACGCCGGGCCCCTCGAGCTGGTAGCAGCCGACGCTCTTCATCACGCGCTCTCCCACTTCGCCGAGATAGGCGTCGAGGAACTCCTCGCTGAAGGCTCTCATGGTCAGCGTCGCGCGGGCGGTCAGGTTCCAGACCACCGCACCATCCCTGGCGATGACGAGGCCCGAATGAAGGATATGCGTCCGACCGCGAAAGGCCAGCAGGTTCGCGCGCGCTTCCTCCATGCTTTTCGGCTTGTCGTATCGGCGGCCTTCGCAGGAGAGGATCTGGTCCGCGCCGATGACCAGCGCGCCTTCGCGTTTTGCCGAGACGGCAAGCGCCTTCGCTTCCGCCAGCGCAAGCGCGAGCGCATCCGTCCCAGCTTCGGGGTTTGCATGGCGCCCGGCTTCTCCTTGAGCGAATCCGGCCTTGAGCGCGTCTTCATCGACGCGCGAATCCTCAGCCGTGAAAGTGAGCCCTGCTTCCGCGAGGAGCCTCTGCCGGACGGCACTGCCGGAAGCGAGAATAATGGGAGCAGCGGTCATGACGCCTCAGCTCAAGCGCTCGCGCTGGCGCTCATTATAGAGGTTGAGGACTGCCGCCGCCGTCTCCTCGATCGAACGGCGCATCACGTCGATCACCGGCCAGCCGTTGCGCGCGAAGAGCTTGCGGGCGAAAGCAATCTCGTCGGCAACGACATCGGGCGCGACGTAATTCGTGTCCGCCTTCTCGTGCAGCGAAAGAAGCCGGTTCTTGCGTATTTGCACCAGGCGATCGGGGCTCGTCGTCAATCCGACGATGAGCGGCTTCTTCGCGGTTTCGAGGTCGGGCGGCAAGGCGGCGCCCGGCACGATCGGAATATTCGCCGCCTTGATGCCGCGGTTTGCCAGATAGATGCAGGTCGGCGTCTTCGAGGTGCGGCTCACGCCGAGCAGGACGATATCCGCATCGTCGAGATCGCCGGCCGACTGCCCGTCATCATGCGCCATCGTGTAATTGAGCGCGGCGATGCGATCGAAATATTCCGCATCCATGATGTGCTGCGAGCCGGGTTTATGAGAGCTCTCCTTGCCGAGATATTTCCCCAGCGCCTGCATCGCCGGATCGAGCACGGAGATGCAGGGCGTCTGTATCTCCGCGCAGCGCTTCTCGAGCCGCGTGCGGAGTTCGTCGTTCACCATGGTGAACATGACGAGGCCGGGCGCATTCTCGATTTCCCCCAGCACGCGTTCGAGCTGCTTCGGGCCGCGCACCAGCGCATAGACATGCTCGATCGGACGCGCATCCTCATATTGCGCGCAGGCCGCGCGCGCGACCATGTTCAGCGTCTCGCCGGTCGCGTCGGAGACGAGATGAAGATGAAAGACGCGCTTGTTGCTCATTGCGATGGTCTTGGTCCTGTCCGGGGCCCGAAAGCAGGGGGCAAGGTATCGGGCGCCTCCCCGCCATGCCAATTCTTTTTGCGGCCGGTCCCCGTCATGCAAAGCATAACGGACTTTGCGCATATTGGCTGCGGCCCTGTGGAAAGCTGTGATTAACGGGTGTAACAGGCGTTAAGGAAGGAGGCCCTACCGGGTCATACCCGTGCTTCGAAATAGGTCCCCCGTTCCATGAGTCCGTGAACAAAGCCCGCGGTTCGCTTGCGGAAAACGGGTATGACCGGCGAGTCTCGCCTCTCTGCCCGACTTGTCCACGCTATTAACGCTTCGCAACCCGGAGACAATCCACACGCCAAGTCTCTGCGTAGAAAGGCGCGTCAGTCTGACGGGCTGAAATTACGCACAGGCTGTGGCATAGAAGGTAGCGAGGAAACGCAGATCGGCGGGGCAGGACCGGAACTGTGGAAAAAACGGGATCGGCGTTTGATCCCCGCCATCCACAGGCATCCACTCCTATCCACCACTTTCAAGACTCTTCTATAGAATTGGGAAAAGAACGGGTGAGCGATAAGAAGGCTCCCGGAACCATGCTTCCGGAGAAGAAACTGCTGAGAGCACTGGCGGGTCTCGAGACGCAAGGCGTGCCGCTCTGGATGATGCGCCAGGCGGGACGCTACCTGCCGGAGTATCGCGAGGTGCGGGCAAAGGCTGGCGGCTTTCTCGATCTTTGCTACACGCCCGACTTTGCGGAGGAAGTGACGCTGCAGCCGATCCGGCGTTACGGCTTCGACGCTGCGATCCTCTTTTCCGACATTCTTGTCGTGCCAGACGCGCTCGGTCAGAAGGTTGCCTTCAAGGAGGGCGAGGGACCGGTGCTGGAGCCGATCTCGAACATGGCGGGGCTTGCAGCGCTTTCGAGCCCGGCGCGCATCACGGAGCATCTCAGGCCCGTCTACGAGACGGTGGCGCGGCTGTCGAAGAGCCTTCCCGCCGAGGTGACGCTGATCGGCTTCGCGGGCGCCCCCTGGACGGTCGCGACCTATATGGTCGGCGGCAAGGGCAGCCCCGATCAGGCGGCAGCGAAGCTCTGGGCCTATCGCGCGCCTGATGAATTTCAGAAGCTGATCGACATTCTGGTCGAGGCGACGGTCGAGCATCTGTCCGCGCAGGTGATGGCCGGGGCCGAAGCCGTCCAGATATTCGATACCTGGGCGGGAAGCCTGCCGGAGCTTGCCTTCGAGCGCTTCGCGCTGCGTCCCGTGAAGGCGATCCGCGAGCTCATGCAGGCGCGCTTTCCGGGTCTGCCGGTGATCGCCTTCCCGCGCGGCGCGGGCGCCATGGCGGTGCGTTATTTCAGCGAAACCGGCGTCACGGCTTTGAGCCTCGACACGGGCGTCTCGCCCGAATGGGCGAGGGACGCGCTCCAAACCCAGGGCTGCGTGCAGGGCAATCTCGATCCGCTGCTTCTGGTGGCGGGCGGCGCGGAGATGCGTGCCCATGCGCTTCATATTCTCGAGACACTGGGCAAGGGGCCCTTCATCTTCAATCTCGGCCATGGCATCGTGCCGCAGACACCGCCGGAACATGTTGCCGAGCTGGTCGAGTTCGTGAAAGCGTGGCGCCCGTGACCATCCAAGCGGCGAAAAAAGTCGCCATCGTGCTTTTCAACCTTGGTGGCCCGGACGGGCCGGAGGCGGTCGAGCCCTTTCTCTTCAACCTGTTCAGCGATCCGGCAATCATCCGCGTGCCGCAGCCGCTGCGCTGGCTGATCGCGAAGCTCGTTTCGAAGCGCCGTGCCCCCGTGGCAAGGGAGATCTATGCTGAGCTTGGCGGCGGCTCGCCGATCGTGCCGCTGACGCAGGCGCAGGGCGCGGCCCTCGAAGCGGCATTAGCCGACGGCGAGTCCGAATATCGCTGCTTCATCGCCATGCGCTACTGGCATCCCTTCGCGCGGGAGGCCGCAGCCTCTGCAAAGGCCTGGGGAGCCGATGAAGTCGTGCTTCTGCCGCTTTATCCGCAATATTCGACGACGACGACCGAGTCCTCCTTGCGCGACTGGGAGAAGGCGGCCGCAAGCGCCGGGCTTGCCGTGCCGGCAAGGGCAGTCTGCTGCTACCCCACCGAAGAGGGCTTCGTTGCCGGTTATACAGCGCTCCTTCGCGCCGCCATCGGCGAGGCGGGCGGCATCGAGGGTGTCCGCGTTCTCTTCTCCGCTCACGGCTTGCCGAAAAAGGTGGTCGATGGGGGCGATCCCTATCAGGCCCAGGTCGAGCAGAGCTGCGCCGCGATCGTCGCGCGGCTCGGGATCGAGGGTCTCGACTGGATCACCTGCTATCAAAGCCGGGTGGGGCCGCTCGAATGGATCGGACCCTCGACCGATGACGAGGTCCGGCGCGCGGGGAGCGAGGGCAAATCCCTCATCGTGCTGCCGGTCGCCTTCGTCTCGGAACATTCCGAAACGCTGGTCGAACTCGACAAGGAATATGCTCATCTCGCGAAGGAGAGCGGGGTGCCGGCCTATATCCGGGTGCCCGCGCTCGGCACGGAGCCGCATTTCATCGCGGGGCTCGCCCGGCTCGTGCGTGCCGCGCGGGCGCAGGAAACGATCCTCTGCCCGGAAGACGCCGCAGGCCATGTCTGTACGAAAGACGCGGGCCTCAAGACGATCCACCAATAAAGGGTAGAGAAAAGGAAAAGAAGAGAGATGGGTTTTCTTGCCGAATACTATCTGTGGATCAAGGCGCTTCACATCATCTCGGTGATCTTCTGGATGGCCGGCATGGCCTATCTTCCGCGCCTCTTCGTCTATCACGCCGACAGCGAGCCAGGTTCCGACAAGTCCGAGACCTTCAAGGTGATGGAGCGGCGGCTGCTCAGGGGGATCATCAATCCGGCGATGATCGCGACCCTGTTTTTCGGCCTCCTGATGTTCGCCATTAACCCCTCGCTTTTCGGCGATCGCTGGATGCAGGTGAAGCTCGTCCTGATCGTCGCGATGCTGGGTCTGCACGGGATGTTTTCGGCCTGGCGCAAGGAATTCGAGCGCGACGGGAACAAGCGGCCGGCCCGTTTCTACCGCATCGTCAACGAGGCGCCGCCCACCCTTGTCATCTTCATCGTGCTGCTCGCGGTCGCGAAGCCGTTCTGACCGGTCGGGGCGTCCGCCAACCAATTTCCGTTGAAATCGGAACCGCGGCGCTTTATATGGGTTTCAAAGCCGGGTTCCTTCCGGCGGCCTTCCTACGTTCTTTCCCGGCTCCAATGCGTCCTTCCTCACGTCGAGGGGCGTCTTGCCGGCCAGAATATCCCCGCGAGAGGGTCCACAAGGGCAAAAGCCCGAGGCCTTCGCGGCGACGGAAAGAACCCCGAGGCCCGTTTCTCCGACACATCATCACCCGTTCGCAGACCTGTTTTATCCTCCCCATTCCGAAAAGATTTCCCCTCCCGCGCGACGGCACCCGATCCTCCAGGAGGAAGCGGCCAGTGGAAACCCCAGAGAAAGACCTATCAAGCCGATGACGCAGATCAAGCTGCAGGACCTCAAGGCCAAATCCCCGACGGACCTTCTGGCGCTCGCCGAGGAACTCGAGGTCGAGAACGCCTCCACGCTCCGGACGCAGGACATGATGTTCGCGATCCTGAAGCAGTATGCCGAGCAGGGCGTCGACATCATCGGCGAGGGCGTGGTCGAGGTGCTGCCGGACGGGTTCGGCTTCCTGCGCTCCCCGGAAGCGAACTACCTGCCGGGCCCGGACGACATCTACGTCTCGCCTTCGCAGATCCGCCGCTTTTCGCTGAGGACCGGCGATACGGTCGAGGGCGAAATCCGCAGCCCCAAGGATGGCGAGCGCTATTTCGCGCTGCTCAAGGTTTCGACCGTCAATTTCGAGAGCCCGGACAAGGCGCGCCACAAGGTCCATTTCGACAATCTGACGCCGCTCTATCCGGATTCGAAGCTCGAGATGGAAGTGGACGATCCGACGCTGAAGGACCGCTCGTCCCGCGTCATCGACATCGTGGCGCCGCTCGGCAAGGGCCAGCGCGGACTGATCGTCGCGCCGCCGCGCACCGGCAAGACGGTGCTGCTCCAGAACATCGCTCATTCGATCACGACCAATCACCCCGAATGCTATCTGATCGTGCTGCTGATCGACGAGCGGCCGGAAGAAGTGACCGACATGCAGCGCTCGGTGAAGGGCGAGGTCATTTCCTCGACCTTCGACGAACCCGCGCAGCGCCACGTTCAGGTCGCCGAAATGGTGATCGAGAAGGCCAAGCGCCTCGTCGAGCATGGCCGCGACGTCGTGATCCTGCTCGACTCGATCACGCGCCTCGGCCGCGCCTACAACACGGTCGTGCCGTCCTCGGGCAAGGTGCTGACGGGCGGTGTCGACGCGAATGCGCTGCAGCGCCCCAAGCGCTTCTTTGGCGCCGCGCGCAACATCGAGGAAGGCGGCTCGCTCACCATCATCGCGACCGCCCTCATCGACACGGGCTCGCGCATGGACGAAGTCATCTTCGAAGAGTTCAAGGGCACCGGTAACTCGGAAATCATTCTCGACCGCAAGATCGCCGACAAGCGCGTCTTCCCGGCGATCGACATTCTCAAGTCCGGCACCCGCAAGGAAGAGCTGCTCGTCGAGAAGGGCCAGCTTTCCAAGATGTATGTGCTGCGCCGTATCCTCAATCCGATGGGCACGGTCGACGCCATCGAGTTCCTGCTCGACAAGCTCAAGCAGACGAAGAACAACGCCGAGTTCTTTGACAGCATGAACACATAGTCAGGAAATTCTGCTAGTCTCGGCTGGTGCAATCCGAGCGTGTATCCGGTTGAGCGGCGGGGTTTTCATGACGGGCGACGAGTACGGGCGCGGTTCTGGCGAAGAACGGCCCGCCTGGGTGAAGCCGCTCATGGAGTGGTCGGCGATCGAGAACGTCCGGGCGCGGCTTGCCGGTCCCATCGATCATGTTCCCGGCGAAATTGGCGGCATCGCGTTGTCCAATCCCGGCCGCCAGCTTCTTGCCTGGTGGCTCGAGGCGCGGAAGGGTCTCGCGATGCCCGGCCCCGACGATGTCAGCCCGCGTGCGCTGGTCGAGCTTCTTCCCTATATCCGCTATCTGTCCTGGGAGGATGACGAGAAGCTCGTCTTCCGCATCTATGGCAGCGCGCTTGTCGAGGCGAGCGGTCTCGATCTCACCGGCTACAACATCTTCGCGTCCGGTCACGAGGAAGTCGATATCGACCGCGCGCGCCTGAAGCCGCTCCACACGCAGCCCTGCGGCATCGTGATGATCCGCGATATTCATGGACGTGACGGCACAGCCCATCCTTGCGAATTCATGACGCTGCCGATCGCGCCCGGTGCGGATGGCAAGCCCCGCATCATCGGCACGGTGGTGCCTGCGGTGAAGATGCGCGAATGGAATGTCGATGTTCAGTTCACCGGTCCGCTTACGTTGCGCCGCGCCGTCTATTTCGATACGGGCGCCGGCGTTCCGCTCTCCTCGCCCGGCCTCGAAGTCTGATTTACGGTCTGAGGCTTTCCCATCCCGGCCAGCCGCCCTCTGTCCGCGGCGCGCCGTCGTGACCCTCCGCCCAGGACGCTTTCGAGGCACAATATTCCTGCGCGATTACACGTGCCGGCACCTCTCCCTCCAGCGCGTTTGCGGTCAGGATGATCGTCTCGTCCGGCATCTTCAGATTGGCACCGGTCATCGCGGTGCCGCAACGCGCGCAGAAGCTGCGCACGAGCCCCGGCGAACTCTCGTAACGGGTGAGTTTGTCCGCACCTTGCCAGGTCACTTCGTCCCGCATGGCGACGAAGAAGAAACCGGCATGACCGCCCGTCGCCTTGCGGCACATCGAGCAATGGCATTCGACGATGCCGCTGATCGCCGCCGCCGAAAAACGCACCGCGCCGCAAAGACATGAGCCTTCGATCATGTTCCCTCTTTTACGGAACGAGCACGCTTGCGCCCACCGTCTTGCGGGCCTCGAGATCGATATGGGCGCGCGCGGCTTCGGCGAGCGAATAGCGCTGCTTCACCTCGATCTTCACCGCGCCCGACTTCACGACCGCGAAAAGATCGTCGGCCATTTCCTGCATCGCGGTCGGCGTCTTCGCGGCATAGTGGAACATGGTCGGCCGCGTGACGTAGAGCGAGCCCTTCTGCGCCAGGATGCCGAGGTTCACATCCGTGACCGGGCCGGAGGCATTGCCGAAACTGACGAGAAGGCCCAAGGGCGCGAGGCTGTCGAGCGAGGAGATGAAGGTCGACTTGCCGACGCCGTCATAGACGACGGGAAGCTTCTTGCCCCCGGTGATCTCCTTCACGCGGGCGGCGACGTCTTCCTTTGAATAGTCGATGACGTGATCGCAGCCATGCGCGCGCGCGAGCTTCGCCTTTTCTTCCGAGCCCACCGTGCCGATGACGGTGGCGCCGAGATGCTTTGCCCATTGGCAGGCGATGAGACCGACGCCGCCTGCCGCCGCGTGCCAGAGGATCGTCTGGCCCTTTTCCACCCTGAAGGTCTGGCGCAGCAGGAACTGCGCGGTGAGCCCTTTCAGCATCATCGCGGCCGCCTGTTCGTCGCTGACGCCGTCCGGCAGTTTCACCGCGCTTGCGGCGGCGACATTGTTCGCTTGCGCATAGGCGCCGATCGGTCCGCTCGCATAGGCCGCGCGGTCGCCCGCCTTGAACTGCGTCACGCCTTCGCCGACGGCTTCGACGATGCCCGCCGCCTCCATGCCGATGCCCGAAGGAAGCGGCACGGGATAGAGCCCGGAGCGGTGATAGGTGTCGATGAAATTCACGCCGATGGCCTTGGCGCGCACCGTGATCTCGCCGGGCTTCGGCGCGCCGAGCTCCACGTCCTTCAGCGCCATCGCTTCGGGGCCGCCCGTCTTTTCGATGCGGATCGCCTTGATCGTCGTCATGCGTTTCGTTTCCTTTTCCTGGCCCTGTTCTTTCTAGCGTCTCGAAAGCGCGAGGCCGATGCCTGCCGCGACGAGGACGCTGCCGGTGATCTTGTTGCGCAGCATTTGCGCGCGTTCGCTTTTCAGATAAGGCGCGAGCTTTCCCGCCGCGAGGGCGAAAGTGCCGTCGGAAAGCGTGCTGACGGCAATGAAGGTGACCGCGAGGAGAACGAGCTGCGGACCCGCCGGCGCCGCGTGATCGATGAATTGCGGAAAGAAGGCGGCGTAGAAGGCGAGCGTCTTCGGGTTCGTCACCGAGATCACATAGCCGCGCCGGAAGAGCGTCGCGCCGCTCGCATGGATTCGCTGCGCATTGGGCAGGTCGGGGTTTTCGTAACGCGTGCGCAGCGCCTGCACGCCGAGAAAGACGAGATAGGCGGCGCCGATCAGTTTCAGCGCCTCGGCCCAGGGACCGAGCGCGGCGAGCAGCGGCGCGAGGCCGAGCACCGTCAGCACCATA
>JAGUWA010000352.1 GCA_020062605.1 Parvibaculum sp.
CGGCCACGAGCAGGCGCTTCAGAGGTTAACGCAGCTCGTTCCGAGCCTGCCGGGCCCGCCGCCGCCGAACGGTACAGATGCTGCGCCTTCCGTGACCGCGCCCCCTCCGCCGCCGGCCGATTTCGACCGTCTCGACCTCGACGCGCCTTAACCAATTTGTATGGGCCTTGCCCTAACCTGCCCTCTCCATCGGGTTACGGAGTGGCGCCCTTGCGCGATCCTTACGAAGTCCTGGGCGTGGGGCCAGGCGCGAGCACCGCGGATATCAAGGCTGCCTATCGCCGACTTGCGAAAGAGCTCCACCCGGATGCGCGCGGCGGTTCACCCAAACTCCATGCGCGCTTCCAGGAAGTGACGGCCGCGTATAATCAGCTCAAGGATGAGGCGGCGCGCCGCCGATTCGAGGCGGAACGCCTGAGCCAATCCGCGCGGCGGCGGCCGGCCTTCGAGGAAACCGCCGCTCCAACCGCCCCCGCAGACAATGCGACAGACGATGTGTTCTCGGAGCTTTTCGAGGGCATCAAGAATGCAGGCAAGCGCGTCTTCCGCGCTCGCGGCGAAGACCAGACCTATCGTCTCTCGGTCGATTTTCTGGAAGCTGCGAACGGCGCGCGAAAGCGTGTGAAGCTTACGAGCGGGCGAACCATGGAAATCACCATACCGCCGGGCATTGGCGACGGCGCCCGCATCAAGATGCGCGGTCAGGGCGGCGATGGTCATGGCGGCGCGGCGGCAGGAGACGCAATCGTCGTCGTGGAGGTTGGGTCTCATGCCTATTTCATCCGGGAAGGGACAGACATCCACCTCACCCTCCCAGTAACACTGCCTGAAGCCGTGCTGGGCGCGAAAATCGAGGTCCCGACGATCGCAGGGCCTGTATCGCTCACGATTCCCGCCGGTTCCAATTCGGGAACGCGTCTCCGGCTCAAGGGTAGAGGCTTGCCCTACGAAGAAGGCGCGGCGCGGGGGGACCAGTATGTCACCCTGTCGCTCAGCCTTCCGGCGGCGCCCGACAATGCCTTGAAGGACTTTGCGGCAAGCTGGAGCCAAGGCCTCAAACACAATCCCCGCAAGGCTTTTTTGTAAGATGAACTGGACACGAATCGACACGATTCGTGAAGAAAGCCCATCCTTGAAGCCCGGCTTTTTTGTTAGACCACCAAGGTCTTTTGTGTAGGATGCGCTCGATTTTCGGCCAAGACAGTTCACGGGGAATCGATGAGCGAAGCCATCACCAGCACGGACCCGGTCGTGACGGGCAGCCTGATGAAGGGCAAGCGCGGCCTCATCATGGGTGTCGCGAATAATCGCTCGATCGCCTGGGGCATAGCCAAGGCTTGCGCCGATCATGGCGCGGAAATCGCGTTCACCTATCAGGGCGAAGCGCTGCAGAAGCGCGTCATCCCGCTTGCGGAATCCGTCGGCTCGAAACTCGTGCTGCCCTGCGACGTCACCGACGCGGCCAGCATGGACGCGCTCTTCGAACGTCTCTCGAAGGAATGGGGCAAGATCGATTTTTTCGTTCACGCCATCGCCTATTCGAACAAGGACGAGCTCGACGGGCGCTATGTCGATACGACGCTCGACAACTTCACCGCCACTATGGCCATCTCCTGCTACTCGTTTGCCGCGCTCTGCCAGCGCGTCGAGAAGCTGATGACGGATGGCGGATCGATCGTCACGCTCACCTATTACGGATCGGAAAAAGTTATCCCGCACTATAATGTGATGGGCGTCGCAAAAGCGGCCCTTGAAGCGAGTGTGCGCTATCTCGCCGTCGACATGGGACGGAACAAAATCCGCGTCAATGCCGTGTCAGCCGGTCCAATCAAGACGCTCGCCGCGTCCGGCATCGGAGATTTCCGCTACATCCTCAAGTGGAATGAGCTCAACTCGCCCCTGAAGCGCACCGTTACGATCGAGGAAGTGGGCAATACCGCGCTCTACCTCCTTTCCGATCTCGGTTCGGGGGTCACCGGCGAGGTGCACCACGTCGATGCCGGCTACCACGTTGTCGGCATGAAGGCGGAAGATGCACCCGACATGAGCATCGTCTGACGATTTCCTGTATCGTTTCCCGCAATTGGGGCCCGCCGGGTCATGTGTATGAGGAAGGTCTTCCGGGACCAGACTGACAGCCATGTCGCACAATACGTTCGGCCATCTGTTCCGCGTCACGACCTGGGGTGAAAGCCACGGGCCGGCGCTTGGCTGCGTAGTCGATGGTGCGCCGCCGCGTATTCCGCTCAAGGCCGAGGATATCCAGCTGTGGCTCGACCGCCGCCGCCCCGGCCAGTCGCGTTTCACAACGCAGCGGCGCGAACCGGACGCGGTCAAAATTCTCTCCGGCACTTTCGTGGAAGACGGCGTGGAACTCACCACCGGCACGCCTATTTCGCTGATGATCGAAAATGTCGATCAGCGCTCGAAGGACTATGGGGAAATCGTCGAGAAGTTCCGGCCGGGTCATGCCGACTTCACCTATTTTTCGAAATACGGCATTCGGGACCATCGC
>JAGUWA010000184.1 GCA_020062605.1 Parvibaculum sp.
CGGCCGCCAGAAAATCGTTCGCCGCGCGCTGCCCGGCATTTTGAATGGGCTCCTCCGGATCGGGAGGAATGATGCCGTCGTCGATGTCTTCCTGATGCGCGTCGTCGTAATCGTCGTCGAGCTCCGCCGCAAAGGGCGGCGCTTCGGCCTCGTCTTCGTACGCGTCATGCGCCTCGTAACGGAATTCGTCGCGCACGGAAGGCGGCGGTGCGTCATGCGTGTCGAAGGGCGGCGGTACTACCGGCGCGGGCTCGCGCCGCACGCTCTTATATCCGCGTCCCGCATCGGCGGCACGCGCATGAACCTGCGGCCGTTCCCAGTCGCTCGGTCCGAATGCAGGTCCGAGATTGCTGCCGTAAGAAGGGCCGATCATCGGCGGTGCATCGAAGTTCGGCAGCCCGAAGCCCGGCCCGGCAGGCGGAAAGCCCGCGGCAACGCCGCCGGCGTTGAGTTGCGGCGAAAGCGTTGTTCGCGCCTTCACGGCTTTCGTTTCCTTTTCGAGATGGCTCAGCCGGCTCGTCATGCGCTCGATCGTCGCTTGCAGCGACGACAGCGTTTCGCGGTCGCGTTTCTCGCTTGCGCTCAGCTTCTCGCCGATGCCGGCAACCGCCTTCTCGACGGCCTGCGCGGCCTCCATCGTCATGTGTTCGTTCTGTTCGAGCCGCCGTGTCATCTGCTCAAGCCGCGCCACGAGGACGTCGGGAACTTCCGTCCGCCGCGAATGGTCGATGTCTTCGAGCTTCTTGACGATCCCGCCGACCGTCGTTTCGAGCGCCTTCGCCGTTTCGTCCGCGCGATGCTCGGTCTGCTCCATGCGCTGCGCGATCTGCTCGAGGCTCTGCTGCAGCCGCTCGATCGTCTTGCGCTGGCTTTCGGCGTTCGACTTCTCCTCGATCGCCTTCAGCGCCGCTTCGACGGCCTGCGGGCCGATACCCGTCACGCCCTGTTCCATTTTTTCGAGGCGCGTGGCGAGCTGCGTCAGCGTGCCTTCCAGCGCCTGCGCGCGCCGCTTGGCTTCCTCGCGTTCGGATTCCTGTTCGGCGTTCTCGATGCGGTTCGACAGCGTGGAAAGTGTCAGGCGGATTTCCGAAAGCGTGTCGTCGGTTCGCCGCTCGGAGGTTTCGAGGTGGTCGACGACGGAATTGAGCGCTTTTTCGAGCGTCTGGATCGCGCGCGTGTCTTCGCCGCGAGGACCGCGGCCGCGTTCGGCGCGCTCCATGCGTTCCCCGAGCTGCTGAAGCTTCCGTTCCAGCGGATCGAGTGCGCGCGCTTCGGGATGCCTGTCTTCCATGTCGTGCTCCGACTGGTCGATACGCTGGGCGAGCTGGCCGACCGTGGCTTCGAGCTTGCGCGTCATCTCTGCCGTGCGGCGTTCGCTGCTGTCCACGCGCTGCACGAGTTCGCGCACGGCTTCCGCTACCGGACCGAGATCGATTTTCGGTTCCGGTACAGAGGCCTGCGGCGCAGCATGCTGCGGCTGGCTGTATCGGGATTGAGACATCTCAGGGTCCTGTTGCCCAACTTCGTCGGTGCCGGTGTCCATGATGACCTGGTTCAGCCACGCGCCGAGCGTCACGCCCGCGCGTCGCGCTGCCTGCTTGGCAGCTTCCCGCGCCTCGGGCTCAATGCCCTTGACGCTCCATGGAACCCCCGATCGCATCCGAATCACTATGCCCGTTAACCCTTCGGGCCAGTATAAACCGCGCTATCTTGTATTTCTAAACACGGACTGACCCAAAATCTTGTCGTGGTCGCTGATCTGGCCGCCGGCAAGCGGAAAGCCGCCGGGGCGTGCTGTTTCAGCACCCCCAATAAAGCGGCAAGCTCGGTAAATACGGCGTTAACCGGGACTGCTAAGTGCGTGCCATGCCGATATTTCTTCGAAGAAGGCTCATCCCGCCGGATGGCTGTTCCGGAGCCTGAGCATCGCGGCGTCGCTCCACTCCGACCATTCGCGAGCCTTGGCGAGATAGTCGCTGTAGGAGGCGGCGATGCGCCCGGAGAGATCGCTGGTCGCGGCTAGCTCCGCCAGCACCTCGTTCGACGCCTTCGCCATGGCGGCGGCGACAGGCTCCGGCCATTCGCGCAGCTCCGTACCTCCGGCCGCGACCAGGCGGGCAAAGGCCTCGATATTGTGGAAGGTGAAGTCGGCCAACGTCTCCGCGGCGGTCGCGAGCGCCGCACCCCTTACGATCTCCTGAAGGTCGGCGGGCAGGGCGTCGAATTTCTCCCGCGACACAAGGAGTTCGAGCGACGGGCCTGCCTCGTGGAAGGCGGGCAGGTAGTAGTATTTCGCGACCTTGTCGAGGCCGAAGGCCGTGTCGTTCCAGGGGCCGACCCATTCCGCGGCGTCGATCGCGCCGCTCTTCATCGAGGTGAAGATTTCGCCAGGCGGCGTCAGCACGACGGAGACGCCGAGGCGGCGCATCACTTCGCCGCCGAGCCCGGCGATGCGGAAGCTGAGCCCCTTGAGGTCGTCGAGCGTCTCGATTTCGCGGTTGAACCAGCCGCCCGCCTGCACACCGCTCGAACCGGCATAGAAGGGCAGGACGCCGAAAGGCGCATAGGCCTCTTCCCACAGCGCCTGTCCGCCGCCATAGGCGAGCCAGCCCGCCGTCTCCGGTGCCGTCAGTCCGAAAGGCACGCCGGTGAAATAGTGGAAAGCCGGGTTCTTGCCCTGCCAGTAATAGGGCGTGCCATGCCCCATTTCGCATACGCCCTGCGACACCGCATCGAACACTTCGAAGGGCGGCACGATCTCGCCCGCGCCATAGAGCTTCACGGTGAGCCGCCCGCCCGACATCGCACCGATCCTGTCGGCAAGCCGCTGCGCATTGACGCCGACGCCCGGCGCGCCCTTCGGCCAGCTCGTCGCCATGCGCCATTCGATCCTGTCCGATACGCGTGCCCCCGATGCACTTGCCGATGCGGCGAGCGCCGGCAGTGCGATCGCGCCTGCCGCCGCGCCGAGAAAGTCTCTGCGTTTCATGATGTGAGCCCCCGGGAAACAACGTGCCGCAGCATCTCACCGGCGCCGCGCCTCGGCAACGCCATTCCGGGCGGCGGTCAGGGGCCTGCGAAAACCTGCACGGCAACGACGCGGTTGCCCTGCCGGGCGATGCCGATGCCGCTATCGGTCATTTCCGGCGCCCTGATATTTTTCCGGTGCATCGGGCTTTCGATCCACTTCTCGACCATCGCCGCCGCCAGCGCCGTCTCGCTCATCGACCCGTAGCTCGTTCCCTCCACGACCTGGATGTTTTCCGCGACGCGGCCAGTAAAGCCGGGCTTGACGGCGAGCACGCGCTCGCGCGGCCCCTGAGCGTCGGGATTGAAATGGCCGAAAAAACCGCGCAGCTCCATGTCCGCCGCATGCACGGCCGCCGCCCGCTGCAGCTTCGCATCGGGAGCGAGCCTGCCGAGATTGTTGGCCTCGCGATAGCTGTTGATCTCCTTGAGGATCGCCGCGCTGAGCGCCGGGTGGTCCTGCGCGGCGGCACTCGCCTGCACCGGAAGGCTCGTCAGGTTCACCTCCTGCAGCTTCGGCGGGGCACCGCTTCCCTGCGGCGCACAGCCGACAAGGGCGGCGAGCGCCGCTATGGCAATTCCGGCGGCGGCAATGCGACGCATCTCTTTCCTCCCTCGGTGAACGTGTGCTGGTCCCCTTGATGGCCTACTAGACCATCTGGAAGTGCGGGCACCAAAAAAGATTTCATGACGCCATTGACGCTTACGTCAACGTCAATTAGATTCCGGTACACTTTTATAAAACGGCTGAAAACAGCCGAAAAATCACAAGATTGCAAATCTCGCGACACCATGCTGCTTCAGCGAGGAGCGGGTGGCGTGCGGTCCAAAGTCAGGGAGAAAGTCATGGAACAGCAGCTTGGCGCGGTCTCCGGCACGGCGCCCCGGCATAACGGCGCGGGGATGGCGGGCGCCACCTTTTCGATCACGGAACTTGCCGACGAGTTTGGCCTCACGACCCGTGCCATCCGCTTTTACGAGGACAAGGGCTTGCTCACGCCGGAACGGCGCGGACAGACCCGCATCTATCATCCGCGCGATCGCGCCCGTCTGACCCTCATCGTGCGCGGCAAGAATGTCGGTCTCGCCCTCGCCGAGATCAAGGAGATACTGAGCCTCTACGACCTGCAGGACGGTTGCGAGACACAGAACAGGGTCGCCGTGGGCAAGTTTCGCAAGCGCATAGCTCAACTCCGCGAACAGCGTCAGGAGATCGATCTCCAGATCAGGACGCTCGAGGAAAGCTGCGCGCGGCTCGAAGCCCAGATCGAACGGCAGGTAAAGGACGCGGGACAGGACATTCCGGCGCCGAAAGCGGCCGCCCGTCCGGCAAAGACGAAGAAGCTGGAAAAGACTATCGTCTGAGGTGACGCGCCCTTGACGCAAGGGCGGGCTTACCTGCCGGAGGAAATCCATGCCGATCTACAAAGCGCCGCTGCGCGAATACCGCTTTCTTCTGAACGAGCTTCTCGACATCTCGCAATATGCGGGCCTGCCGGGCTTCGCGGATGCGCCCGCCGATCTCGTCGACGCCATTCTCGAGGAAGCGGCGAAGCTCGCGGAAGAGGTGCTGTTGCCGCTCAACCAGATCGGCGACCGCGAAGGCTGCAAGCTTGAAAACGGTGTGGTGACGACGCCGAAGGGCTTCAAGGAAGCCTACAGGCTGCTCGTCGATGGCGGCTGGCCGGCCCTCGTCGCCGACACCGCCTATGGCGGTCAGGGTCTGCCGAACGCGCTTGGCGTCGTCTTCAACGAAATGGTTTCTTCGGCGAACATGGCCTTCGGCATGTATCCGGGCCTCAGCCATGGTGCCTACTCCGCGCTGTCGCAGCACGGCACGCAGGAACAGAAGGACAAATATCTGCCCAGGCTCGTCACTGGCGAGTGGACCGGCACCATGAACCTCACCGAGCCTCATTGCGGCACCGACCTCGGCCTCCTGCGTACGAAGGCAGTGCCGGTCGGCGACGGTTCCTACAAGATCAGCGGACAGAAGATATTCATCTCCGCAGGCGAACATGATCTCGCCGAGAATATCCTTCATCTCGTGCTCGCCCGCATTGAGGGCGCGCCGGAAGGTGTGAAGGGTATTTCGCTCTTCCTTGTGCCGAAATTTCTTGTGAACGAAGACGGCTCCCTCGGAAACCGCAATGGCGTCTCCTGCGGCTCGCTTGAAGAGAAGATGGGCATTCACGGCAACGCCACCTGCGTCCTCAACTACGACGAGGCCATCGGCTGGCTGGTCGGCGAGGAACACAAGGGGCTGCGCGCCATGTTCACGATGATGAACGAAGCGCGTCTTGGCGTCGGGCTCCAGGGCCTGTCGCAGTCCGAAGCCGCCTATCAGAATGCAGTGGCCTACGCGGTCGAACGCCTGCAGGGCCGCTCGCTGACAGGGCCGAAGGAAGAGGGCAAGCCCGCCGATCCCCTGATCGTCCATCCCGACATTCGCCGCATGCTGCTCGACGTCAAATCCTTCAACGAAGGCGCCCGCGCGCTTCTCCTCTGGACGGCGCTGCATGGCGATCTTTCGCATCGCTCGGATGACGAGAAGACGCGCGAGTTCGGCGACGACATGATGGCGCTTCTGACACCCGTGCTGAAGGGCTACTTCACCGATCGCGGTTTCATGAACGCCGTCGATGCGCAGCAGGTCTATGGCGGTCATGGCTATATCGAGGAAAACGGTCTCAGCCAGTTCGTGCGCGATGCGCGCATTGCCATGATCTACGAAGGCGCGAACGGCGTTCAGGCGCTCGATCTCGTCGGCCGCAAGCTTGCGCAGAATGGTGGCCGCGCCGTCTTCGCCTTCTTCAAGGCAATCGACGGTTTCGCGGCGGAGAACGGCAACGACGAAAAGCTGAAGCCTTTTGTCGAGCCGCTCGTCCGCGCCCGCAAGGACCTGGAGGCAGCGACCATGTGGTTCATGGAAAACGCGCTGCAGAATCCCGATCACGCCGGCGCTGGCTCCACGCCCTACATGCATCTGTTCGGTGTCACCGGTCTCGCCTTCATGTGGGCGAAGATGGCGAAGGTCGCCAATGACAGGCTCGCCACCGCAAAGGATGGCGACAGGGCGTATTACGAAACGAAAATAAAAACAGGCCGCTACTACATGGAACATGTCGTGCCCGAGACGGCGACGCACCTTGCGCGCATCCGTCACGGCGCGGACCCCATGATGGCGCTGGCCGCAAACGAGTTCTGACAGGACGTCTCAGGGAGAACGACGAATGAGTCTGAATGCCGCTTACAAATCCCCTTGGCTGAACGAGGAACTGGAAATCCTCCAGAGCGCGGTCGCCAAATTCTACGAGAAGGAATTTCAGCCTCACGTCGAGCGTTGGGACGAGCAGGGTTGTGTGGACCGTGACGCCTGGCTGAAGGCGGGCGAGGCCGGCATTCTCTGCGCCTCGATCAAGGAAGAATATGGCGGCGGCGGCGGCAACTTCGCGCATGAAATGGTGATCGCCGAGGAACAGGGTCGCGCCGGCATTTCCGGTTTCGGCAATTCTGTTCACTCCGGCATCGTCGCTCACTACATCCAGTCCTATGGCACCGAGGAGCAGAAGAAGAAGTGGCTCCCGAAAATGGCGTCGGGTGAAATCGTCGGCGCCATCGCCATGACGGAGCCGGGCACGGGCTCGGACCTTCAGGGCGTGAAGACCACGGCGAAGAAGTCCGGCAACCAGTATGTGCTGAACGGCCAGAAGACCTTCATCACCAACGGTCAGCAGGCAAACCTCATCTGCGTCGTCGCCAAGACCGATCCCGCCGCGGGCGCCAAGGGCACCTCGCTCATCATGGTCGAAACGGAGGAGGTCGAGGGCTTCCGCCGCGGCCGCAACCTCAAGAAGATGGGCCAGAAGGCGCAGGACACGTCGGAACTCTTCTTCGATGAAGTGAAGGTGCCGACGTCCAACCTGCTCGGCACGGAAGAGGGCAAGGGCTTCATCCAGCTCATGCAGCAGCTTCCGCAAGAGCGCCTCATCATCGCCGTGCAGGCCTGCGTCGCGATGGAAATGGCCGTCAAATATACGAGCGATTATGTGAAGGAGCGCACAGCTTTCGGCCAGCGCATCCTTGATTTTCAGAACACGCAGTTCAAACTGGCCGAGTGCAAGACCGAGGCGACCATCGCCCGCGTCTTCACCGACGATTGCGCGGTGAAGCTGCTCGACGGCAAGCTCGATCCCACCACGGCGGCCATGGCCAAGTGGTGGACCACGCAGAAGCAGAACGAAATCGTCGACACCTGCCTGCAGTTCTTCGGCGGCTACGGCTACATGATGGAATACCCCATCGCGAAGCTCTACACCGACGCCCGCATCCAGAAGATCTACGGCGGCACGAACGAAATCATGAAGATGCTGATCGCCCGCACGCTGTGAACGGGCGGTTCCCGACGGCAAACAAAGTCCCCCAGGGAGACATCGAATGACCGAATGTTATGTCTACGACACCGTGCGCACGCCGCGCGGCAAGGGCAAGAAGGACGGCGCGCTGCACGAAGTGACGGCGCTCGAACTTTCCACGCAGACGCTGAAGGCGATCCGCGACCGCAACGGCCTCGACACATCGAAGGTCGATGACGTCGTGCTCGGCTGCGTCGATCCGGTCGGCGAGCAGGGGGGCGACATCGCCCGCATCGCCGTGCTGAATGCGGATTACGCCGAGACGACCGCCGGCGTGCAGGTCAATCGCTTCTGCGCCTCCGGCCTCGAGGCGACCAACATGGCGGCCGCCAAGGTCATGACCGGCGAAGCCGACATGGCGATCGGCGGCGGCGTCGAATCCATGTCGCGCGTCGGCATGGGTGCGTCGGGCGGCTCCTGGTCGACCGATCCGCAGATCGCCTTCAAGTCCTACTTCACGCCGCAGGGCATCGGTGCGGACCTCATCTGCACGAAATACGGCTTCACGCGCGCCGACGTCGACGCCTATGCCGTCGAGAGCCAGAAGCGCGCGAAACACGCCTGGGACAAGGGCTACTTCTCGAAATCGGTCATTCCGGTGAAGGATATCAACGGCCTCACCATTCTCGACCATGACGAACACATGCGCCCCGAGGCGACGATGCAGTCGCTGGCCGCACTCCAGCCTTCCTTCGCCTCGCTGGGCGAATTCGCCTTCGACGGCGTCGCGCTCGACCGTTATCCGGAAGTGGAAGAAATCGTCCACGTTCATCACGCGGGCAACTCGTCCGGCATCGTGGACGGCGCGTCCGCCGTGCTTCTCGGCAATCTCGAAACCGGCAAGGCGATGGGCCTGAAGCCCCGCGCCCGCATCCGCGCCATGGCGTCCATCGGCTCCGAGCCCTGCATCATGCTCACGGGCCCCGCCGACGTGTCGCGCAAGGCGCTGAAGAAGGCCGGCATGAACCCGGAAGACATCGATCTCTATGAGCTGAACGAGGCCTTCGCCTCTGTCGTGCTGCGCATGATGCAGTCGCTCGACATCTCTCACGACAAGATGAACGTCAATGGCGGCGCCATCGCCATGGGCCATCCGCTGGGCGCCACCGGCGGCATGATCCTCGGCACCGTTCTCGACGAACTCGAACGCCGCGATCTCTCGACCGCGCTCATCACGCTCTGCGTGGGCGCGGGCATGGGCACGGCAACCATCATCGAACGCGTGTGAGGCCCTGATGACCACTTACGAAAACTTCAAATTCGAAGTCGACGGCGACGGCATCGCGCTCGTCACCTGGGACATGCCGAACCGCTCGATGAACGTGCTCTCCCAGAGCTCCATGGCCGACATGGCCTCGATCATCGAGAAGATCATGAGCGACGACGCGATCAAGGGCGCCGTCCTCACCTCCGGCAAGGATGCCTTCTGCGCCGGTGCCGACCTCTCGATGATGGGGGGCCAAGCTGGACCAAAGGAGGCGGGCGGCTCCGGCGAAGGTTCGCAGGAAGACCGCGTCAAGGCGATGTATGAGGGCAACCTCAAGTTCAACATGCTGCTCCGCAGCCTTGAAACCTGCGGCAAGCCGGTCGCCGCCGCGATCAACGGCACGGCGCTCGGCGGCGGCCTCGAGGTCACGCTCGCCTGTCACTACCGCGTGGTGAGCAACAAGCCGAAGACGCAGATCGGCCTTCCCGAAGCGAAGGTCGGCC
>JAGUWA010000191.1 GCA_020062605.1 Parvibaculum sp.
CGATCATGGGAATGTCGGTCAAGCTCTTCACTTATCTGCGCGAGAACAATGTCGACTACGAAGAGGTCAGGCATCCGCGCGAGGTCTCGACGAGCCGCATCGCCGAGCGCGTGCATGTGCCGGGTGACAGGCTCGCCAAGGCCGTGCTCATCAAGGGCGACAGCGGCTACAGGATTGCGGTGATCCCGAGCACCTGCAAGCTCGACCTGGCCAGTCTTTCGCACATGCTGGACGAGCGCATCGGTCTGGCGACGGAAGACGAGATCGAAAGCTGCTTCCGCGACTGCGATGCGGGCGCGCTGCCGCCGCTGGGCGAGCCTTACGGCATGAAGGTCTGCTATGACGACGCCGTGGCGGCGCAGCCGGAAATCTATTTCGAGGCGGGGGACCACAAAACGCTGGTGCACATGAGCGGTGCGGACTTTGCCCGGCTGATGGGCGATGCAAGCCACGGCACCATCGCAAGGCATATGTGAAACGGACTGCCGCTAGCTTTTCGGTGTTTCGATCAGGACGATGCGCTTGCCCTTTGCGCCGATCGCGAGTTCGCCGCGCTTCAGGCGCAGCGCATCTTCGCCGAAGAGTTCGCGCCGCCAGCCTTTCATGGCCGGCACATCGGCTTCCGCATGGGCGGCGATCAGTTCGAGGTCGCTCACATTGGCCACGAGCTTTTGCGCGACGTCGTGCTCCTCGCATTTCTGCTTGAGCAGCACCTTCAGGAGTTCGACCAACGGCGCTATGCCCGCCGGAAGAGGCTCCGGCCCCTCCACCACGGGAATGTCCTCTTCCTTCATGGCGAGGCCGCGCTCGACCGCCTCCATCAGGCTCGCCGCGCTCCGGCTGTTCGAGAACCCCTTGGGCACGGCGCGCAAGGCATCGAGGTCGCTCACGCTCTTGGGGAGCTGCGTCGCGATCTCGTAGAGCGCGTCGTCCTTCATGATGCGCGAGCGCGGCATGTCGCGCTCCTGCGCCTGGCGCTCGCGCCATGCCGCTATTTCCACCATCACGGCGAGGCCTCGCCGCCCGCGAAAGCGCATCTTGAGACGCTTCCAGGCGTTTTCGGGCCGCATGGCGTAGGTCTCGGGGTCCTGCAGCACGGCCATCTCCTCGGCCACCCAGTGCGAACGCTTCGTCTGCGTGAGCCGCTTGGCCAGCACTTCGTAGATGGTGCGGAGATAGGTGACGTCCGCCATCGCATACTGAAGCTGCTTCTCGGAGAGCGGCCGCCGGGACCAGTCCGTGAAGCGCGAGGACTTGTCGACGCTGCCGCCCGTGAGCCGCCGGACCAGCGTCTCGTAGCCGACGGAGTCGCCGAAGCCGCAAACCATGGCAGCGACCTGCGTGTCGAAGAGCGGATCGGGGATCGCATCCCCCTCGTGATAGAAAATTTCGATGTCCTGCCGGGCCGCATGAAAGACCTTCACGACCTTCCGGTTCTTCATCAGGGCATAGAAGGGCGCGAGGTCGATATCGGGGGCCAGCGGATCGATGATGATCTCGTCTTCCGGACCCGCGAGCTGGATCAGGCACAGGATCGGCCAGAAAGTCGAATCCCGCATGAATTCGGTGTCGACCGTGACATAGCCGGCCGTCGAAAGCCGGGCGCAGGCGGCCTTCAGGGCCTCATTCGTCGTAATAATTTCCATGCGCCGCTCTATAGCCGATCTCGTTGTCCCTGTCGCGGCCAACGAAGCGGGCATGGAGGGGCTCTATGAGCGCTTGCGGGTGACGCCGACGACGCCATTCTGGATGAATTCGATCCCCGCTCCCTCCAGGGCTTTCCGGATGGCAATGATGGTGGCGGGGGTGGACCGGATGGTTCCCCGTGCGGCCTCAACCCGCTTGATCGTGGGCAGCGAAAGGCCGGAGGCCTCCGCCAGTTCGCGTTGTCCCCAGCTCAAAAGGGCTCGGGCAGCCTTTATCTGTTCGGCAGTTAGCATTCCCGCTGCTTTCCTTCATGTCTCTGCCCCCGGTCCTTTTTTGCTCGTTGTTCCGCCCCGTACTGAAAACTTTGCTCACCCAATTGCGGGTTGCATGATTGATACTAAAAGTGTCATTCTACCAATGATCGGATATGGATTTTAATCATCTTCGCGCTCTGTACTTGTTGATTATAGGCTGATGGCTTGATGCTGCACGCAGGCGATTAAAGACAGTTCTACGCAGGTGACAGGGTTTAAGTAAAAGTCGACTGAAATCCTGGGTCTAACCAAGCATTATGAGCATCTCGTGGTTGCAAACAGCCCAGTAGCCATTGTTGAACTTGTCGTGAGGAATGTCCGTGACATTCTGAAGGCAGCCTCTCTCGGGGAACTGGACGAACTCACCTGGAAGTCCGCCCTCGCGCAGAAGCTTTCTGCCTCCATTCTCGTTGCCCTCCCGCACAGCTCGATCGAGGCAGATGCGCGTTGCGCCGAATTGCTGCTGGCCGTCTCGAACATGTGCCAGGACAAGGAGGGGGATCATCTCGATATCGGTCTTGCCATCTCGGCCAGGGCCCTGTTTTGCCGCGCTTTCGAAACCGACAGCGACTTGCCGCACGACGCACTGGTAAAAGCCGACATTCTGCTGACCTTCGTGCGGGAAGCATGGATCGCCGACAATTGCGACTTGATCCGTCACATATCGAAACTGCGAACCCTGGTTGCCCAGGTGATCGCCGGGCGAGGGAACACGCCAACATCGCCGCCCAGGCTCCGCCATCGTCGCGGCTCTCCCGACCGCGCAATTCTGGAGCTGGTGACCGGTGCCCGGCATACACCGGACCAACAGCCGGGACATATGAACCTGCTGGCCTGAGCGCCGCGCCCGCCGCCCTTGACAAGGGCCGCCGATCCGTGCGCTTTTCCCGTTCGCCGGAGGTACACCGTCGGTTATCTTCCGCCGATTCGTTCTGGAATCCCAAGGCCTTAGAATAATGAGCAGTTTCCGCAGCCACACCTGTGGCGAGCTTCGCAAGTCGCATGTGGGCGAGACGGTCCGTCTCGCCGGCTGGGTCCACCGCAAGCGCGACCATGGCGGCCTCCTTTTCATCGATCTGCGCGACAATTACGGACTGACCCAGCTCGTCTTCGATCCCGACCGGGCGGAGGCCTTCGGCCTTGCGGAAAAGGTCCGCTCCGAATTCGTCGTGGGCATCGAGGGGAAGGTCGTCGCGCGCTCGGCGGAGACCGTCAACCCGAACCTGCCCACGGGCGAAATCGAGATCGCGGTCTCCTCGCTCGAGGTACTGTCGGAAGCGCAGGATCTGCCGCTGCCGGTCTTCGGCGAGCCGGACTACCCGGAAGACATCCGCCTCAGCTACCGTTTCCTCGACCTTCGCCGCGAGACACTGCACCGGAACATCCTGCTCCGCTCGAAGATCATCGCCTCCGTCCACAGGCGGATGACCGATGCGGGCTTCAACGAATTCCAGACGCCGATCCTCACCGCATCCTCCCCGGAAGGGGCCCGCGACTTCCTGGTGCCGTCGCGCATGCACCCCGGCAAGTTCTATGCGCTGCCGCAGGCGCCGCAGCAGTTCAAGCAGCTCATCATGGTGGCGGGTTTTGACCGCTACTTCCAGATCGCGCCCTGCTTCCGCGACGAGGATGCCCGCGCCGACCGCAGCCCGGGCGAATTCTACCAGCTCGACGTCGAGATGAGCTTCGTCACGCAGGACGACGTCTTCGCCGCCATCGAACCCGTGCTGCACGGCCTGTTCGAGGAGTTCGCGGGCGACCGCAAGGTCTCGCCTTATCCCTTCACGCGCATTCCCTATGCCGAAGCGATGCGCAAATACGGCTCCGACAAGCCGGACCTGCGCAACCCGATCGAGATGCAGAACGTGACGGAGCAGTTCCGCGGCTCCGGCTTCAAGGTCTTCGCCGGCATGATCGAGAAGGACTCGAAGGTCGAGGTCTGGGCGATCCCGGCGCCGGGCGGCGGCAACCGCGCCTTCTGCGACCGCATGAATTCCTGGGCGCAGGGAGAGGGCCAGCCGGGCCTCGGCTACATCTTCTTCCGCGAGGAGAGCGGCGCGCTCGAGGGCGCGGGCCCCGTGGCGAAGAATATCGGCCCGGAGCGCACCGAAGCGATCCGAACCCAGCTTGGCCTTGAAGCGGGCGACGCTGTCTTCTTCGTCGCCGGCCAGCCGGGCAAGTTTGCGAGCTTTGCCGGCCAGGCGCGCACCCGCGTCGGCACCGAGCTCGGCCTCGTGGAAGAGGGTGTCTTCAAGTTCTGCTGGATCGTCGACTTCCCGATGTATGAATGGAACGAGGACGAGAAGAAG
>JAGUWA010000149.1 GCA_020062605.1 Parvibaculum sp.
CATCGCCGCACCGCCATCCCAGAAGAAGGCGCCACGCGCCTTCGCGAGGCTGCGCAACACGTCACGCACACCGTCGAGCTTCGGCGGCGTCGCCCATCCGCCGCCGCAGGCAGCTCCCGTGCCCTGCCGCGCACCGTCGAAGGGTCCGAGCAGGGCAATCGAGGCATCGGGTGCGGCCATTTCGATGAGGTCGATGAAGCCGGCAATGAGACGCCTGTATCCGTCGAGATCGAGACCGTTGTCGTAGCCCTCGTTCGTGCCGTAACCGAGAATGACGAGATCTGGCTTGAGCGCCGCGATCTGCTGATGCACCACTTCACTGTCCCATCGGGAAGTGATCGAGGCTGTCGCCGCGACGACACCGAAACTGTCGTAGCGGACGCCCGGTGACGCGGAGGAAGATGGCCCCCAACCGAGAAGGTGCACCACGCTCCCGCCTGCCGGCGACAGGCGGACGTCGTGCACATTGGCGGCCGGCACGCTGAGCCTTACCAGACCTGGCGCATCCCGCCGCGTCTGCAGTTTCAATGCCGCCGCATCGCCAAGCTTGAGCAGGAGTGCGCCGGTATCCGGTGCCCCATAAGCGTCGATTTCGATGCGTGTCAGCGGCTGTTCCGCGCGGAGCGTCATGACGGCGCTCGTATCGCTGCCGCTCACGCGAAAGCCCTGTATACCGAAAGGACCGGAGGCATCGGCGGGAAGGCTCGATGCAATGTCCCAGGCTCCGCTCATGCCGGCATCGAAACCATCCGGCGCATAATAACGGAAAGGAACGCCGGGCATCAGGCCGCGGCCCGCATCGCCATAGGCTTCCTGCCAGCGCGTGCGCAAGCCGCGCGTGAAATTGTCGAGGGAAATGTGGCTATCGCCAAGATGGAGCACCGTCAGCGGACGCGCCCGCTCTTTCGCCTCGACCTCACCAATGGCGTCGTGAAAACCAGAGAGTCCTTGCGGTACGGCACATTGAGTGGCGAAGGAGATGGAGGGAGCCGTCGCGATCAGGAGCGCGGCAATCAGCGTACAGAGAAAGCGGCGGAGCCGGTCAGTTCGTCGCGCCGAGCCAGAGCCAGTCATCCGAACGTCCCGGCCGCCTGTCTGCCATGTCATACCGTTCAGCCTTTTCCAACTCACTCGCCGCATCGTCGGCAACACTCAACGTCACCGGACGATCCGCGGGTGGCTCAGCATTCACGAGGGCGGCACCGTCGATATCGGCGAGGATCGCATCGGCAATGCGGTCGCCGAGAAGTTCATAGCCCGCCATGGTGAAGTGTATGCCGTCTTCGGCGCGCAGCAGCCGCGTGCGCCCGAAGCGGTCCTCGCCATAGGCGGTATAGCCGCCATCGGCACCCGTCGCGAGACCTTCGGTCTTCACGAAGCTGACGCCGTTCGCCGCCGCACGGTCTTCGAAAATTTCGTTGAACTGTTCCATGTCGGCGCCGAAGCGCGGGCTGCGCATGACCGGTAGTTCCATCCAGTAGATGCGCGCGCCGGACGCTTTCAGCGTCGCCGTGAAATCGTCCACGCGCGAACGATAGATATCGCGCCACCCGGCATCGAACAGCGCGTGACGCTTGCCATCCCTGACGATCGGCTGACGATCGTTCGTGCCCATCACGACGACCGCGATGTCCATGCGTGTTTCCGCGGCTATTTCGCGCGCGGCTTCGTTCCAGTCGTAATAGTCCTGACGCGAAAAGCCCGTGGCGACACGCGATTTCTTGATGACGTTGAAACGCTTGTCCTTACGCAGAACGTGATAGAGACCCGCCCATGTTCCATCGCCAAGCGAGTCGCCCAGCACGACGACGTTGTAGCGCCGCTTCTTGTCGGGTGCGGGCGGAGGCGTTTGCGCGGGTGCGGCAACGGCAGGTGCGCGCACCGGCTCATTCAGCGCGGCACTCTCCACGGAGGGCGGCGCGAGGCGCATGGGGTCAGCATGCGCGTCCGTCCACCAGAGAACGGCGATCGTCAGCGCCAGCATCAATGCAAACGCAACCCGCCGCCTTTCGACGCTCAGTGAACTGACGATGGCGCGCTCCGCCATATTGCCCCCGTACCCGAAAACAAGCCCGATAACCGTCCCGTTCCGGCACAGCCGGAAGCTGCGTCAGGACGGACGGCAGCACTCGACGTGCAGCAGGCATGCCTGAATGAGGGTGCCCCGACTGCCCCGAAATGAGACAGAAAGTCTAGCGGGCCGGGGATTACTTGCCTAGGGGAGGCCCGACTGTCACCGAAATGCAAGGAAAACGTCACAAAAGGCGGAGATTTCCCCGCCTCCGGCTAATCCCCGGAATCAGACGGCGCTGCGCAGGAGTTCGGACACGACCCGCTCGAGGTCCTTCAGCGAGGCGCAGGTGACCGCCTTGTCGCAATAGGGGGAGAGGCGGCGCATCTCGCTGTCGCCCGAATTCCACATGGAG
>JAGUWA010000297.1 GCA_020062605.1 Parvibaculum sp.
ATGCTTCTTCGCGTCGGGCTCGGTCCGCACCAGGCAGAAGATCATGTCGGCGGCATGCGCCGTCGAGGTCCATATCTTCTGGCCGTTGATGATGAAGTCATCGCCGTCTTCCGTCGCCTTCGTCTGCAGCGAGGCGAGGTCCGAGCCCGAGCCCGGCTCCGAGTAACCCTGGCACCAGACGACTTCGCCCTTGAGCGTCGGCTCGATCCACTTCTTCTTCTGTTCTTCCGTACCGAGTTCGAGAAGCGTCGGCACCAGCATCGAAATGCCCTGGTTCGCAAGTCCCATGGGAAGCTTCGCCGCCGTGAACTCCTCCGCGATGATGCGCGACTTCAGGATGTCGGGCTCCGCGCCATAACCGCCATACTCTTTCGGAATCGTCCGTGCCGTAAGCCCGTGCTCGATCAGCAGGCGCTGCCAGGCGAGCGATTCCTCGGAAGGCCGCGCCACGCCGAAGCGCTTCGGCGCCTTGTCCTTGTTATCTCGAATGAAGTCGCGCACCTCTGCGCGAAAAGCGTCGTATTCGGGCCCGTAAGCGAGATCCATCCTGCCGTCTCCCGTCGGCGCGGCATCGTGAGCCGCACTCTGTCCTGAGTTATCTGGCAGGAAGTTTAGCGTCCCTAATGATTTCGTAAAGCAGCACCTCGCGGGAAACGAAATCTGCCGCGCGACCTTGCGTAAAACCGGAACGGGATTTTGAAAATGTCAGGCAGCCGTGCCACCCGCCGCCTTCGCCGCGCCCCGCAGCCCCCCTGCCGGCGAATTGCGCAGGAAGACCTCGAATTCGGCCGCGGGCATCGGGCGTCCGGCGAAATATCCCTGCACTTCGTCGCAGCCGAGCTCTTGCAGGCGCTCGTACTGGTCGGCCGTCTCGACGCCCTCCGCCACGACCTTCATGCCAAGCGCATGCCCGAGGTCGATGATGACCTTGGGGATCACATCTCCGTCGCGCCGGTCGGCGACATCGAGAACGAAGCTGCGATCGATCTTGAGCCGCTTGACCGGGAAGCGTTTGAGATAGGCGAGCGAGGAATAGCCTGTGCCGAAATCGTCGATGCCGATGCCGACACCGAGGCTGCGCAGGCGGCGCAGCGTGCCGATCACCACATCGACATCCTGCATCATGCTTTCGGTGACTTCGAGTTCGAGATATTGCGGCGAGAGGCCGTTCCGGATCAGCGTGTTCGCAATCGTGTCGGTCAGGTCCGTACGCCTGAGATCGATGGCGGATACGTTCGCCGCCACACTGATCTTCGTCAGTCCCTGGTCCTGCCATTCCCGGTTCTGCCGGCAGGCTTCATTCAAAACCCACTTCGTGAGCGGCACGACAAGCCCGCTGCGCTCCGCGACGGGAATGAAGAGCGCAGGCGGCACATAACCGCGCTCCTCGTGACGCCAGCGGACAAGCGCTTCCGCACCGACGACGCGGCCGCTCGCAACGTCGATCTTGGGTTGGTAGAAAAGCGTGAGTTGATCCTTTGCGAGCGCGGCGCGAAGGTCGCGCTCGATCGTATTGCGCTCGATCGCACGCAAATGAAGCTCGTGCCTGTAGAGCACGCAGGCTCCCGCGCCTTCGAGCTTCGCGCGCGACAACGCAAGGTCCGCGTTCTTGATCAGCACGTCGGCGTCGCGTCCGTCCTGCGGATAGAGCGTGAGGCCAACGCAGGCTGCCTGTTGCACTTCCTGCACGCCGAGCCGGAAAGGGGCACCGACGGCGCGCACGAGACGGCTCGCAAGCTGCAGCGCGTCGTCTGCGTTCTTGATACCGGGCATGATGACACCGAACTCGTCGCCGCCGATGCGCGCCACCGTATCGCCCTCGCGCGCGCAGCCGCGCAGGAGTTCCGCCGTACGCTGCAACAGCTTGTCGCCCGCATCGTGTCCGAGCGTGTCGTTCACATCCTTGAAATTGTCGAGATTGAGGATCATCACCCCGACATTGCGTCCCCCGGCACTGCTTCCGTTGAGCCTCTGGCCGGCAGCGACATCGGCGGCAAGCTGCGCCTTGAAATGTGTCCGGTTGCCAAGCCCGGTGAGCCCGTCCGTCGCGGCAAGCGCGATCAGCCGCGCCTCGCCATCCGTCCTTGCCCTGAAGGAGTCGGAGAGAGCGCGGGCGATGACGCCGATTTCGTCGTCCGGCCCCACCGCTTCCGCCTTGCCCTCGCCCCCCGTCTCCGCGAAGACCTTGAGCGCCTCGATGGGCGCGACGACAACGCGGTGAACGAGCAGCGACAACGACAGGATTGCGAGGATGACCGCGATGACGAGCCAGGTCATCAGCTGCCAGGCATCCGCCACGGTCTGGGAGGCAAGCAGGTCCGCATCGACGCGGATGAGGACCGTCGCCGTCCGGTTCATGCGCGGAAACTCGACGGACAGCGCATAATCGCCGGGATAGCGGCCATAACCGCCGAGCCGCTTCTGCTGCGGGATCGGCACGGCCTTGCCGGGCTCGAGCTCGCGCCCGATGTCGAGCGGCTTGCCCTTCCAGGACGGCAGCGAGGAGAGAACGACCCGTCCGTCGGCGCCCGCGACCGCCGCGCCCTTGAGCGCCGGCGCGCCCGCCACTGCCTGGATCACGGGCTCGATATCGCCAAGCGTTTCCGCATTTCGCGCCGCGTAGACAATGGCTTCGCCCACGCCCGCCGCACGCGACCAGACTTTGAAATCGAGGTTTGACTTGAAATCGTAGACGGCAAAGAGACCGCTCAGCACGATCAGGGCAGCGCCGATCAGCGTGAGCAGGCTCACCACCTTGGCGCGGATGGAAACGAACCGGTCGGAGACTTTTGCGCGCAACAGGGCTGTCGCCGTCCGCACTCTCGCGAATGACAGCAGCTTGCCTGCCATGCCTGTAGGGAAAACCGGTATCGGTTCGGGTCCCTCTCCCGTGCCTCTCTCGGTCACTGCTGTCCTTCCGCACCGAGGAGCCGGCAAGCCGGTTCCTGCGTGAACTCGTCCTTTTATAAGGGGAAGAGCCCTAAAATAGGGTTACGCAGGTGGAACGGCAGTGCCGGAATTGTCCCGAAACGGAACAATCGTGACCGGACTTGCCGGTGCGGCCGGGCGCGCGGCAAGCCGCAGGCCCTTCCGCCAGAGCCGGAAGGCTTCGACATGGATGCCCGCGATCACTTTCAGCGTCATCAGCGGATAGCGGCAGAAGAGACCAAGAAGCGCGGCATCGCTCCAGGGCGCCGCCTTGCCCGAGAACGAGGCCGTGAGCAGCGCCCCCTCGCCGTCGCTTTCGCGGATCGTCATGGCGAAGCGCTTTCCCGGCCGCAACAGCTTGAAGCGGTAGCGCCCGCGAACGGGGATGAAGGGCGAGACATAGAAGGCCTTGTCGCATTCCTGGGTCAGCGTCTCCGCCGCTCCGTCCTCGACCGGAATGAGATAGCTGTGCCGGTCGCCGAACGTGTTGTTGACCTCGTAGAGCATCGCCGCGAGCGTTCCGTCCGCGCGGTGGCAGAAATAGAGCGTCAGCGGATTGAAGGCATAGCCGAGGATACGAGGAAAGCTGAGCGCGAGAATGCGCCCGCCGCCCATGTCGATCCCGGCGCGCAGAAGCTGCGCTTCCACCCATTGCCGCACCGGCCTGCCCGATCCGTCGCCATGGTCGCGGTCGTGAAAGCCGAAAAGCGAAAACCGGTTATGCGCGAACAGCCGGCTCCGCCGCGCGAGGTCCGGCAATTCGTCCAGATCGAGCAGCATGTAGAAAACGCGGTAGGAAAGCTCATGCGCGCGCGGCCGGAGGCGTTTGTGGAACACCACGCCCTCATAGAGCCGCGATTGCATTTCTCCGCTCACGCCGCTTCCTTCGCTTGTCCCGCGAGATGAATGCGTCCCGACGCATTCTCGACCGTCCAGGGCCGCCCTACGCCGCCGAGCTCCTCCGCCACCGCAAGCCCGGCCTGCAACCCGTCCTCATGGAAGCCGGAGCCGAAATAGGCCCCACAGAACCATGTCCGCCGCTTGCCCTGAAGCTGCCAGAGCTCGCGCTGCGCGGCAAAGGCACCCGCGTCGAAAACCGGATGATCGTAATCGATCCGCGTCACCACGGTCCCGGGCGCGGGCTCGTGCGAGGGATTGAGCGTGACGAAGAGCTGCCGCTCCGTCGGCA
>JAGUWA010000035.1 GCA_020062605.1 Parvibaculum sp.
CCATGCCGCAGCCAGCGCCGGCCGAAGAAGCCGAGGCCTCTGCGCAGCCCGTCGGAAATCCGGTCGATTAATCTTTTCACCCTCCCCGAGGGGAGGGTCAAACGGTCGAAGACCGTTTGGGGCGGGGGCAAAAGCCGCCAAAAGCCTGGAAATATGCGGCGCTGCCATATTTCTGCTATGAGAAGGCGCGATGGTTCGTCCATCGAGGCCCATCCGTCCGCGAGGCAGGACGAAGAGAAGCGGGCAGACCCGCTGACGATTTTATGAGCATCAGACCCTGGCGCGACATCACCCGCAGGAAAAGCCGGCAGATCCATGTCGGGTCCGTGGCCGTGGGCGGCGATGCGCCGATTTCCGTCCAGACGATGACGAATACGCTGACCTCGGACGCGAAGGCGACGATCGAGCAGATCAGGCGCATCGAGGAGGCGGGCTGCGACATCGTTCGCGTGTCCTGCCCGGATGAGGCCTCGACGGCGGCGCTGAAGGAGATCGTGCGCGAAACGAACATCCCGGTCGTCGCGGACATCCATTTCCACTACAAGCGCGCCATTGAGGCGGCCGAAGCGGGCGCCGCGTGCCTGCGCATCAATCCAGGCAATATCGGCTCGGAGGCGCGGGTGCGCGAAGTCGTGCAGGCGGCCAAGGATCACGGGCTTTCCATGCGTATCGGCGTCAATGCCGGTTCGCTCGAACGCGATCTTCTCGAAAAATACGGCGAGCCCTGTCCGGAGGCGATGGTCGAAAGCGCGCTCGACCATGCGCGCATCCTGCAGGATCACGACTTCCACGAATTCAAGATCAGCGTGAAGGCCTCCGACCCCTTCCTCACCGTCGCTGCCTATCAGCAACTCGCCGACGCGATCGACTGTCCGCTCCATGTCGGGGTGACGGAAGCGGGCGGGCTGATGACCGGCACGATCAAATCCTCCATCGGTCTCGGCATGCTGCTCTGGGGCGGCATCGGCGACACGATCCGCGTGTCGCTGTCGGCGGACCCGGTCGAGGAAGTGAAGGTCGGCTTCGATATCCTGAAATCGCTCAATCTGCGCCATCGCGGCGTCACCATCATTTCCTGCCCGTCCTGCGCGCGCCAGGGGTTCGACGTGATCGGCACGGTGAAGCTGCTCGAAGAGCGCCTCGCGCATATCGCAACGCCGATGACGCTTTCGGTCATCGGCTGCGTCGTCAACGGACCTGGCGAGGCCGAGCAGACCGATATCGGCTTCACCGGCGGCGGCGCGGGCTCCGGCATGGTCTATCTCGCGGGCCTCAGCGACCACAAGATCGCGAATGACAGGATCGTCGACCATCTCGTCGAACTCGTCGAGGCCAAGGCGAAGGAAATCGAGGCCGCGCGGGCAAACGACGAAGCGGCGGCCGAGCCGCGCGCGCTCGCGGGGGATTAGCGAGGCTGCGGTATTTCCCGGCGGATCGATTGTCCGCCCGCAGCGTCACGTTATTTTCCCGAAAGCCCGACACCCATGATCCCCGAAGAAAAACTGCAAAGCGTCATCGCCCGTTTCGAGGCCGTCCAGTCCGAAATGAACGCCGATGTGCCGCGAGAGCGTTTCGTGCAGCTCTCGAAGGAGTATGCGGAACTCACGCCCGTCGCGGAGGCGATCGGCAAGCTCATCGCCGCGCGGCGCGAATATGCCGATGCCGAACAGCTCCTGCGCATCAAGGACATGGCGGAGATGGCGCGCGACGAGGTCGACCGGCTGAACGAACTCCTGCCGAAGCTCGAACACGATGTCGAGATCATGCTGCTGCCGAAGGACGCGGCGGACGAGCGCAACGTCATCCTCGAAGTCCGCGCGGGCACGGGCGGCGACGAGGCAGCGCTTTTCGCGGGCGATCTCTTCCGCATGTATGAGCGCTATGCGGCGTCGCAAGGCTGGAAGGTCGAGCTGATCGCCGCTTCGGAAGGCGAGGTCGGCGGCTACAAGGAAATCATCGCGGCGATTTCGGGCGCGGGCGTCTATGCCAGGCTCAAATTCGAATCCGGCGTCCATCGCGTGCAGCGCGTGCCGGCGACGGAAGGTGGCGGGCGCATTCACACCTCGGCGGCCACTGTCGCCGTGCTGCCGGAGCCCGAAGAGGTCGATGTCGAGATCGCCGACAAGGATCTCCGCATCGACGTCTTTCGCGCATCGGGCGCCGGCGGCCAGCACGTCAACAAGACGGAAAGCGCCGTCCGTATCACGCATCTGCCGACCGGCATCGTCGTCTCGCAGCAGGACGAGAAGTCGCAGCACAAGAACAAGGCGCGGGCGATGCAGATTCTCCGTGCGAAGCTTTTCGATGCGGAGCGCGAGCGCATCGACAAGGAGCGCGCCGCGAACCGCAAGGGGCAGGTGGGCTCGGGCGACCGCTCCGAGCGTATCCGGACCTACAACTTCCCGCAGAGCCGTGTCACCGATCACCGCATCAACCTCACGCTTCACAAGCTCTCCGAGGTGCTGGAAGGCGAGGGGCTTGGCGAACTCATCGGCGCGCTCATCGCCGAGGATCAGGCCGCCCGCCTCGCCGCGATGGAAGAAGACGCGTGACGACGCGCGACCACGCGATGCGCATGCTGGCGCATCGTCTGAAGGAGGCAGGCCTGCCGACGCCCGCGCTCGATGCCCGCATCCTCGTCCAGGCCGCAACGGGCGCGAGCGACCTTGAGATGATCCGCGAGCCGGGCACGCTCATGACGCCCGCCGAGGAGGAGCGCCTCGCGGGTTGGGAGCGCCGCCAGATCGGAAGAG
>JAGUWA010000287.1 GCA_020062605.1 Parvibaculum sp.
AAGGAGCTGGATGGGTGGCCGAGTGGTTTAAGGCACCGGTCTTGAAAACCGGCGTGGGTTAACGCCCACCGTGGGTTCGAATCCCACCCCATCCGCCACTTCACATCCAACGTTCAAGGCATTGCATCAGACACTGCAGGTGCCGATTTTGCCCTGTTGATCTTTTGACATTTTACATGTCAATTAATCTCCGCCGCTACAACGACGCGGGGGAGGTGACAAAGTGCTTTATGAATCCGGGCTCTGGTTCTGGGGTCCAGCGTTTGCCGCTGCTGCGGTTTTCTTCGGCTGGTACCGGAATTGGCGCGGGCCTCTTGCGGCCTGACGATATCCGGAGCTATCTCGCCAGAATGCAATCCATTCACGGCAATGAGCGCAACGACGTCGAGACGATGCGCCGTTTTCTCGAGGCCGATGATGGACGCGTTTCCAACGCGCATCATGCTCAGGGCTTATCCAGGTCCGATGCTCTGGGTTCCCCTCGTGCTCGCATTGGTGGCGGCGCTCGGTCAGATCGTCATCCTTCTTTCCGCCAGTTGAGTAAAGGCCCGAGGAGCAGGAAATGAAAATTCTCCGCACACCGGATGACAGGTTCGACAATCTTCCCGATTACACGTTCGAACCTCATTACACGGAAATACGTGACGAAGACGGCACCTCCATCCGGGTTCATCACATCGAAGAAGGGCCTGCCGATGCAGCGCCCATCCTGCTGATGCACGGCAATCCGACATGGGCCTTTCTCTACCGCAAGATGGTGCCTGCGTTGGCAAAAGCAGGGCGACGCGTTATCGCCGTTGATCTCGTCGGATGCGGACGATCCGACAAACCGGCGGCGCGGGAAGACTACACGCTGGCAAGGCATTACGACTGGATGTCCAAGTGGCTCGTCGCGAACGATCTCAAGGACATCACGCTTTTCTGCCAGGACTGGGGCGGCACGATCGGGCTTTATCTCGTGTCCGAGTTTCCGGAGAGGTTTGCGCGCGTCATCGCTTCGAATACGGGTCTTCCGCTGGGCGAGGGCGAGAGCGACTTCATGAAGATGTGGGTCGGCATGATGCGCGATGCCACTCATTTCCCGTGGGACATGCTGCAACCCGGTATGACCCATCAGTTGAGCGACGCCGAGAAGCAAGCCTATCTCGCGCCGTTTCCTTCGCCCGAATACGAGGCCGGCATCATCAAGTTTCCGCTTCTGATTGCGGTGCAGACTGACAATCCCGGTGCGCCGCTCAACAGAAAGGCATGGGAGAAGCTCAAGACCTTCGACAAGCCGTTCCTGACAATCTTCGGTGCGCTCGACCCGGTTTCCCAGGGATGGGACAAGCGGGCGCAGGCAGCCATTCCCGGCGCAAAGGGCCAGGATCATTTTGTCATAGAGCACGCCAGTCACTTCATTCAGGAAGATGCGCCCGAAATTCTCGTCGAGAGCATTCTTCGTTTTCTGGATCGGTAGTCTCGGCGCGAGCGATCAGCCGGCCGCCGGCAACAAGGGGAGGACGCGAATGCTGCCAGCAAGCACGAATGACGATTATCGAGGCGCGGTCCTGTCCGCATGGTTCCTGACGCTTGCGGGCGTCCTCAACCTCATCGCGGGATCTATTCATTTCTTCCTGCCGGACGGTGGAGCAGGCGTCATTGCCGGAATGGACCTTACGGAACGGCGCGACACGATCATTGCGCTGTTCGCGTGGATGGGCTCCATGCAGATTCCCTATGCACTTGCGCAGCTCGCCGTCAGCCTGCGCTACAGGACGCTCGTTCCGCTGTTTCTCCTGCTCATGATCGTCGAGCGCGGCCTGATGGCCGCGGATGGATGGCTTCTGAAGGGTTCGGTTTCCGGGCATCACCCGCCAGAACACTATGCAAGCCTTGCGGCGCTGCCTGTTGCGCTCCTGTTTCTGCTCCTCTCACTCAGACAGCGACGCTGAGGCCCAGACCACTCCATCTTTCCTCACGCTCCACCTGAAGAGCTGTGCTTTTTCGACTGCAGAAAGGGTCTCTCCAGCGAAAAGCGTATGGTTAACGTGAATTCCCTTTTGCAAGTCCCCGTTAGGCTTGCCAAAATGGGACAAAAGACGGCAGAAGTGCCGCGGGCGTAGTTATGGGGGAGTGTTGTTGTGCCGGTTGATTTAACGTCGCCGTGGATTCCGCTGAGCATCATCATGCTGCTCGGCCTTTTTATGATCCGTCAGTTCATCCAGGAACGTCAGGCAGCGCGACTGCTGGCTTTGGAGCAGGCTTCCGCGCCGCCCGCCGAGCCTGTGGCGGCCGCGGCACCCGCAACGGAAGCAGCACCCAGCAGCGCCGCTCCCGCGCCGGAAAAACCTGGCAAGAAAAAGATGAAGCTCCGCTGGAGAACGGCCTGGATATGGCTGCCGTTCCTGATCGGCTTCTTCGGCCAGGCCTATCTGAACTACGTGAAGCCGATGCTGGAAAACGCAGGCTAAGGTTTTACGTCAGGCCGAGATCGGGCAGGGGGCTGCCCAGCGGAAGAGCCAATATTCCATCGATGATGAACGCCGGGGCTGAAACACCTCCGTGGCGGAGAAGCATTTCTGCTTTCGCGATCATCTCGTTCCGGCTGAGCGGCGCTTCGGGATCGCCTTTGGCGTTCGTCCGCACTGCTTCGTATTCCTCACCGCCGGTGAGCTTTACGCGTACGCGACCTCCCCAGGATTTCGGGTAAGCCGAAGTCCAGGGATTCTCGGCGCCCACCGTCACGCGCGCCGCAAGGTCGGCACAGCGCTGCCGCGCCTCCGGACCGAACGCCTCGAAATCGACGCCAGGCAGGAGCAGGCCAGCGGCAACGGCGTGCTGGAGAGAGAACTTCGCCTCGTAGTCGCTGGTAGCCGTCGGCCTGTCACAGACATCGAGCGCGGCCTGGTAAGTCGAAACCTCAACAGCGGCGATGTCCTCCGGCGTGTGCCCATCCGCAATCAGCCGGGTGCGCAGCTCCTCCGTGGCATCGATCGTCGGGTGCGTGTGGCGGCAGGAGGGCCATGGCTTTATCGATGTCCGCGTCAGTTGCCAGGGCGCCGAGGCGTCCCGCACAACGGCTTCCGGATCGGCGTCGGGGCAAGCTGCCCGGAAGAACCCCTTGTCGCCTTCGAGGATTTTCGGAGGGCCCGTAAAGCCGAAGGCGGCAAGCTCCGCGGCGCGTATGCCCGCTTCAGCGGCGTGGCCGGCGTGCAGATGTTTCGTCATGGCGCCGGTCTCGAGAAACTGCCAGAGACCCGACGACTGACTTCCGGCATTGCCGAGCGCATGAACGGCCTCGCCATCTTCGAGGCCCAAGAGCGCGGCGGCGGCCATCGCCGAACCAAAAGGCCCGCAGGTCGCCGTGTTGTGCCAGATTTTGTAGTGGGCCGGACCGACCGCCATACCGACCCGCGCCGCCGCTTCAAAGCCGTGGAGAACGGAAGTGAGAAAGCTCCGTCCATTTGCTCCGCGCTTCCTTGCAAGCGCCCATGCCGCAGGAATGACGACGCAGCCGGGATGCACGACCGACTCCCTATGGAGGTCGTCAGTTTCCAGAATGTGGCAAAGGGCACCCATCAGAAAGGCTTCGCGGCCCGGATCCGGCGCAGCGTTGGAGGGCGAGGCACGCCACCAATCGAGCAGAATGCGGCCTGGCTCCGAATTCCGCCCGGCGAGGCTGTTCGCAACGGCATCGAGCGTGAAAAGGGCCGCTGCCTCGATATCCGCGTCGTTCACTGGTTTCGTGCGGATGAGCGAGACCAATGTCTCGGTGAGGGAGGGGCTGGCGGCAGGGTGCGGATGGTTCACGGCGTTTCTTTTCGTTGGCAAACGGAATGTTCATTCGTGCATGATGGGATCATTCACACAGCGCCGCAAATGGTCCTTTCCGAGCCGCTTCTTGCCGCTGCAAGCGTGGCTGATTATAAGAGATTCCATTGTGTTCGCGGGGTGATTCGCTGCCGATTGGCGCAGCCAGAGTCCTCGGACGGGGTTTTCCGATGTCTATTCGACCTCAAGAAACGGTTCGCCGCGGTCCCATGATGCCGCGCGCCGTTATCCTTGCCGTTGTTGTTCCGCTTGCCCTCGTGCTTGCGGCTTGCGGCACCACCGAGACGCCGCGCTCCGCGCCGCTCAAACAGGGCGGGGGTGTCTACAAGGTTGGCAACCCCTATCAGATCAACGGCATCTGGTATTATCCGAGCGAAAACGACAAGTACGACTCGACTGGCATCGCCTCCTGGTACGGCCCGCAGTTCCATGGCAAGCGTACAGCCAATGGCGAAATCTTCGATGAGAACCAGCTAACCGCTGCGCATCCGACGCTGCCGATGCCCGTTCTCGCGCGCGTGACCAATCTCGAGAATGGAAAGTCGGTGATCGTTCGCGTCAACGATCGCGGACCCTTTGCCGCCGGCCGCGAAATCGACATGTCGAAGAAGGCGGCCGAGCTGCTCGGGTTCATGCAGAAGGGCACAGCCAAGGTCCGCGTTCAGTATATCGGACGCGCACCGCTCGAGGGCGGCATCGGAGATGGAAGAGCCGTTGCCGAGACGTTCGTGGCACCGCCGGTCGTGACGCCTGACGATGAGCGCCGGGTGTCCGGGACGGCACCGGTGACCGCTGTCGCTTCCGTTTCCACTTCCGTGCTGTCCGCGCCACCGGGCGCCGCAAGCGCGCCACCGCCCGCACCCAAGGCAACGATGAGCCCCATTCCCGACCGTGCAGCGCCTCGCAGCGCCGACACCGTGGATCAGCTTCCCGTGACTGGCCCCGGCAATCTCTATGTGCAGGCTGGATCGTTCCAGAACCTGCAGAACGCGGAGGCGGTGCGCCAGCAACTGACCGGCGTCGGACAGGTGGAAATCCAGACCACCATGATCGATGGAACACCGTATTACAGGGTTCGTGTCGGACCGCTCAGCGATGTGCCGGCGGCGGACAGCTCACTCCGGAGCGTCATTGCGCAGGGCCACAAAGGTGCCAGAATTATCGTCGATTGATGCTTCAGCGAACCGGAAGCGTCCAAAGCCAGAGCGAGACTTATGAAGCACCTGACACCGATCTCCGCATTTTTCACGGCCATGTTCTGCGTGCTCCTCGTTGCGCCGCGCGACGCGCAGGCGTTCGACACGCAGGCCGGTTACGCCGTTCTCATGGACTACGATACCGGTACGGTGTTGTGGGGGAAGAATGCCGACGAACAGATGCACCCGGCAAGCATGAGCAAACTCATGACGCTGGAAATGCTGTTCAACGCGCTCGACAACGGCAGCGTGTCGATGGATGACGAGTTCAAGATCAGCGAGCACGCCTGGCGCGCGGGTGGTGCCGCGTCGGGCTCCTCAACCATGTTCGCCGATTTGAATTCGACGGTGCCCGTCCATGCGATCCTGCGCGGCATCATTGTCCAGTCGGGCAACGATGCGTGCATCGCAACAGCCGAAGCGCTCTCTGGCTCGGAATCCGCCTTCGCCGAAGCGATGACGGAGCGCGCGAAGGAGATCGGACTTGAGAATTCGAATTTCGAAAATTCGACCGGATGGCCGCATCCCGACCATTTGATGACGGCGCGCGATCTGGCGGTTCTTGCGCGTCACCTGATTTCCGATTTCTCCGAATACTATCCGATCTTCAAGGAAACGGACTTCACCTGGAACGGCATCAAACAGGGCAACCGCAACCCTGCGCTCTATCTCGATCCTTCTGTGGACGGTTTGAAGACCGGACACACCGAGGCGTCGGGCTATGGGCTCGTCGCCTCCGCGAAACGCAAGGATCAACGACTTATTCTGGTGCTCAACGGGTTGCCAAGCGAAAAGGCGCGCGCGGATGAAAGCGTGCGGCTGCTTGACTGGGGCTTCCGCTCCTTCAAGCACTACAAGCTCTTCGCAGCCGGGACACCGATCGACAATGCGCCTGTGTGGCAAGGCACCTACAGTGAAGTACCGCTCGTCAGCAAGAGCGACATCGACATCATCATGTCGCCGGAGCAGCGCAAGGACATGAAGGTAACGCTTGTCTACGACGCGCCGATCGAAGCTCCCGTTGCCGCGGGGCAGCGCATCGGAACGCTGCGCGTCGAGGCGCCGGAAATGCCGGTGCGCGAGTATCCGCTCGTTGCCGGTGGCGCCGTCGAGCGGCAAGGCATCTTCGGGCGCGCCATGGGTTCTCTCAAGCACATGCTTCTCGGCGGCAGTTGAGCCGGTGCCGCGCGAACGCTTCATCACGCTCGAAGGCGGAGAAGGTGCAGGCAAGTCGACGCAGGTGCGTCTTCTTGCAGCAAAGCTCGAAGAGCAGGGCCACAAAGTCGTCGTGACGCGTGAGCCAGGTGGTGCGCCGGGAGCGGAAGCGATCCGTAGGCTGATCGTCAACGGCGATACGGACCGCTGGACGCCGAAGGCCGAAGCCCTGCTGATGTTCGCGGCGCGCGAAGATCATCTCGCGCAAACGATCCGTCCCGCGCTGGCCCGTGGCGACTGGGTGGTCTGCGATCGTTTCGTTGACTCGACGATGGCCTATCAGGGCGTAGCGCAGAAGCTCGGATCGAAATTCGTGAATGATCTCAGAGAGTTAGTGGTGGGCGACGACATGCCTGCATTGACGCTTGTCCTCGATCTCGCGCCGGAGGCGGGGCTCGCCAGGGCGGGACGACGCGCGAATGGCGAGGACCGCTATGAGCGAATGGAGATAGAATTCCACCAAACATTGCGACAAGCCTTTCTGGACATTGCGAAAAACGAGCCGGAACGCTGCGTCGTCATCGATGCGGAGAGGGGCGAGGCCGAGGTGGCGGAGGCCATCTGGGAAGCGGTTCGGGGATATCTGGACCGCGACTGTCATTGAAATGACATCGAACCGTTACAAAAGGTTTGGTTAAAGACATTTGCCCCGGCCCGGGTCCTCGACTATAGAAGTCCCAGTCAACTTATCCCCGAGAGAGTATTCCGGCGACCGCGCCGGCCACACGAAGAAGAAGGATCGCCGATGAAACGACGACACCGGATCAGCTTTGGAAAATCGTTCCCTTCCGGCGCCGCCCTCCTTCTCCTCTCCGTTTTTTTTGTTATCCCCGGTTTTTCGGCTCATGCCCGCGGCAACGAAATCGACGTCGCTACGGCTAAGTATGTTCTTCCGCTGACGAGGCCCGAGCAGGCACCTGCAAGCTATCCCGACCGGCCATTGCATTTCGGCGATCCCATCGACGTGACCAAGGCGCGCATGACGTCCGGCTATGGCTGGCGCGTGCATCCTGTCCTCAAGACGCGGAAGATGCACAAGGGCGTCGACTACGCGGCAGCGAAGGGGACGCCGGTCTACGCGACCGAAGACGGCATCGTCGGCATGGCCGCGTGGCGCGGGAATTACGGCAAGCTCGTCACGGTCAAACATTCGGAGACCGTCGAAACCTATTACGCGCATCTCTCCGGCTTCGCGCCCGGCATTCGTCCGGGTGCAGGGGTGCGGAAGGGCGACGTCATCGGATATGTCGGGATGACGGGTCTCGCGACCGGCAACCACCTTTATTACGAAGTAGCGGTCAATGAGGAGAGGATCGATCCTCTCGCGCAGGACCTGAATGCGCAGGTCAACGTGCTCGCGGCGGCCGTGAAGCGGCCCGGCGACCGGCAGGTCGCTCAGACACGCGACGAGAGCGTCAGCACGGCGCGCTAGCAGCGCCGGATAAAATTTCAGACTTTCCTCCTCGCATCAGCGCGTGACCGAGAAAGCGCCGCGCGGCAGAGCCCTGCGGCATGTCGCGGCGAAGGACGATCTTCGTTTCCTTGACGAGTTCCTTGTCCTTCAAGGGCAGAGCAACGAGCGTGCCTGCCGCAACTTCGTCCGTCACCGAGGCCTGCATGACGAGGGAAATGCCCAGCCCCGCACGCACGGCACGCTTCACGGCCTCCGTGTTGCCAAAGCCGTCGACGGTGGTGAGCCGCGAGGCGACCGGCCCGAGACGCAGGCGAAGGAGCGTACCCGTCCCCGTTCCGCGCTCTCCGCCGAGAAGCCTCTCACCGATCAATTCCTCTGCCTCCAGATTTTCGCGCGCCGCCCAGGGATGGGCGGGGTCGACGATGACGACGAGCTTTTCGTCGAGCCAGCGATGTTCCTCGAATTCATCCGAAGGCTGCCAGCATTCAACGATTGCGAGATCGGCCGCTCCCTGACTGAGCCGCTCGAAGGCGGCCGGATTGCTTCCGATCCAGAGATCGACGTCTGAACCATATCGCTGCCGGAAATCGGCGAGCGGCGCCTGAAGCATGTAGGTGCCGATGTTGCTCGATGCGGCGAGACGCAGAGGACCGCCGGCGACGACGGCATGCGCGC
>JAGUWA010000404.1 GCA_020062605.1 Parvibaculum sp.
GCTTCCACCTCGCGCGCGAAGCGGACGCGCTCGTTGCCATTGGTCAGGATCGTCACCGCCTTGTTGAAGACATCCGCCCTCGGGTCGCGCACGCGGTAGACACGGTGGCCGAAGCCCATCAGCCGCGCCCCGCCGGCAATTTCCTTCTCCAGCCAGGGCCCGATGTTTTCGCGGCCGCCGATCTCGTCCAGCATGTCGAGCACGGGGCCGGGCGCGCCGCCATGAAGCGGGCCCTTCAGCGCGCAGAGCGCGCCGACCACGGCCGAGATCGTGCCTGCCCTCGTGGAGGCGATCACCCGGGCCGTGAAGGTGGAGGCGTTCATGCCGTGGTCGGCGACCGTCACCAGATAGGCGTTGAGGGCCTCCACCTCCGCGGCGGAGGGCACCTCGTCCCTCAGCATACGGAGGAAATCTTCGGCGTGACCGGCCCGGGCGTCGGGTGCAACCGGGGATTTCCCAGCTTCCGCGCGGACCAACGCCGCGGTCATCACCGCCGCCGCTCCGAGGACGCGGATATGGGTGGGGATATCCCGGTCCGCTGCGTCCTCGCCCGGCTCGTCGGCGAGCATCGACAATCCGGTGCGAAGACCTTCCGTGACAGTTTGATGACATTTCGATGACAGTAGCGCCGGGATATACCCATATGCCGCTTCGCGCGCCCGTCCCAGCGCCTCGCGGACGTCCCCCTCCGAGGGAGCGGGGTCGAGCCCCGCCGCCCTCCAGAGGGCTGCCGCCGCGCCCTCAAAATCATGAGCCTTTACAAGGTCTTCGACCTCGTAGCCCGCGACGATCAGACGTCCCGCCTCGCCATCCACATGGCTCAGCGCCGTCTCCGCCGCCACCACATTGTCGAGGCCGCTCGCGCTCACGCGGGGCGTCTCGCTCTTCAGCGTCACGTTGCCTGACATTTCATGTCTCCTTCTCATCGGGCACGGAAAATCGAGCCTTTCCAATGGGTTGGCGTCTCATTCCTGGCGCTGGCCCCGCGCGATGCCGGGGCCTCCTTGCCCTTCAAGCTGGAGACAGGTTGATTGTTGGTCAATCTTGATTAAGATAATCAATATATAGAAAAGTGAGACGCGCATGGCGGAATCCCCGGAAAACCTCTACCTTTCCGCGCGCGAGGCCGCGGCCGAACTCGGCATCTCGCTCCCCACCCTCTACGCCTATGTGAGCCGCGATCTCATCCGCTCCGAACCTGTGCCGGACAGCCGCGCCAAGCGTTACCGGGCGGAGGATGTCCGTGCGCTCAAGCGGCGAAGATCGTCGGAAAATCAAGAGGTTAGCGGCGCGCCCGGCACGCTCAGCTTCGGCCAGCCGGTGCTCGATTCCGCAATCACGCTCATCGCCGACGGCCGTCTCCACTATCGCGGTTCGGATGCGACAGCGCTTGCCAGGAGTTCGAGCCTCGAGCAGGTCGCCGCCCTTCTCTGGGGCTGCCGGGACCTTCAGCCCTTCACGAAAGACGCCGTCTTCCACCCTTCCGAGCGTCTCGCCGCCCTTGCCACCTCGCTTTCGCTGGTACCCCGCATCGAACGCTGCCTGTCGCTCCTACCACAGGCAGCGTTGGAGGATGCCGCCGTCTACAACATGACGGATCGCGGCCTCGCCGCCACCGGCGCGCGTCTCCTTCGCTATGTCGCCGCCGTCATCTCCGGCGAGACCCCGAGCGACAAGCCGGTCCATGAGGTTCTGACCCGCGCGCTCACGCAAGGCGAGAAGCCTGCCTCCGAGCTCATCCGCGCGGCGCTCGTCCTCTCCGCGGATCATGAGCTCAATGCCTCCGCCTTCACGGTGCGTTGCGTCGCAGGCACGGGTGCAACGCTCTATGGCGCGGTGCAGGCAGGAATCTGTGCCGCTCAGGGTCCGCGCCATGGCGGATTGTCTGGACGTGTGGAAGGTCTGCTCCTCGACATGGCAAACCGCCAGGACGTGGAAGATGCGGTTCTTCAAAGACTTAAGGACAACGACCCGGTGCCGGGTTTCGGCCACCCGCTCTATCCGGACGGCGATCCGCGCGCGGCGGCGCTGCTCGCGATGGTTGAAGAGAAGTATGGCGACGACGCGAATTTCGCGCGTGCCGAGCGCGTCGTTCGCGTCATGGAGGAGGCCGGCGGCCTCAAGCCCAATATCGATTTCGCGATCGCGACCGTCGGCGCCGTGCTGCATCTGCCGCGCGGTGCGGGCCTCAGCATGTTCGTGCTCGGTCGCACGGCAGGCTGGATCGGACACGCCATGGAACAATACCGCACGGGTCTGATGATCCGCCCCCGGGCGCGCTATACCGGCGAAGCCCCGCGCTAGACCGCACTGCGCTGCGCCGGTGCATCCGTCACGATGCGCGATGACGGCAGCAGGGCATGGGCCTTCGTCCCCTTGCCGAGCTCGCTTTCAAGCCAGAGCCGACCGCCATGCGCCTCGACCATCGCCTTGGTGAGCGCGAGGCCGAGCCCCGTGCCCGCGCGTGTGCGGGTGAACGAATTTTCAACCTGCTCAAAAGCTTCGAGAACCTTCTCGAGTTTCTCCGCAGGAATGCCGATCCCCGTATCCTCGACCGTCAGCAGCATGCCCTCCACGCCGCATTCGTCGTTTGGCCCACAGACGCAAACCGAAAGCGTCACTGTTCCCCCAGCCGGAGTGTATTTGATCGCGTTCGAGAGGAGATTGATGAGAACACGGCGGATCTGCTGTTGATCCGCGTAGATCGGCGGCAGTCCTTCCGCGATTGTCACGCGAAGCTGCAATTCCGCTTCCGCGATCGACTGGCGCAGCATACGCAACACATCGAGACCGACATCCATCGGAAAGAATACCGTCTCGCGCAGTTCGACGTGGCCGGATTCGATCTTCGCCATGTCGAGCAGCTCATTGATCATGTTCAGAAGATGGACACCGCTCTTGTGGATGTCCTCGACATATTCCTGATAGCGCGGGGGCTGCACCTCGCCCAGTGTCTTCAGCCGCATGAGGTCGGCAAAGCCGATAATGGCATTCAAAGGCGTGCGCAATTCATGGCTCATGCTCGCAAGAAACTGCGTCTTGCTGGCACTTGCAGCTTCGGCGCGACGGGTTTGTTCCTCAAGCGCGGCAGCGCGCGCGGCGGCCAGGTCAGCCATCACCATCATCAACCGGGCTGCATCGCCGATGCCTGCATAAGTACCGTTTTCCGTCACCACGAATGGTCGCATTCGCATGTCGCCGAAGGCGCTTCGGGCGCGCGCATTGATCGTCTCGCAACTTGTGTCGGCGTCGACGATCAGAATATCGCGTTCCATGAGCAATGCGACCGGCCGCTTGCCGTAGAGTTCCGCGCCATACATGCGGGCGTAGGTGATGAGAAAATTCTTGCGGCTGACCAGGCCGACAGGCCGTCCGTTCCGTACGATCGGAATACTTCGCGTTTCCGGCTCCGACAGGAAGCGGTCGAATACGGACGCGCAGCCCGTGTCGGGTGAGACGGGTATCACGTGGATGGCAAGGTCGCGCGCGGCAGGAGGTGTCATGAAAATACCGGAACTGGCGAGCTACAGAAATCGCGGCTTCACTTATCGGAGAGAGGCGCTTAACGGAGGCTGAAAACTGCGCAGCTCCGGGATAGATTTCACGAAAGTGTCATGAAGCAGATGAAAGCCGGGAAACGATGACAGAAGGAAGAAGGGCCCTTGTCGCAGGCGCCACAGGACTCGTCGGCGGACACCTCGTCCGTCAACTGATCGACGACGCGGCCAGTTCGCGGATCGTCGCTCTGACACGACGGCCGCTCCATGGACTTTCCTCGCCGAAGCTCGATGTTGTGGACACGAACTTCGACGCACTGGACGGCGCGCTTCAGGATATCGCGGCGGACGATGCCTATTGCACTCTCGGCACGACCATCAAGGTGGCGGGAAGCCAAGCCGCCTTCCGCAAGGTCGATCACGATTATATCGTCGCCTTCGCCCGGGCCGCCAAAGCCGCCGGAGCGAAACGCTTCATGCTCGTTTCCGCTATTGGCGCAGATCCCGCTTCATCGATTTTCTATTCGCGGGTGAAAGGCGAGACGGAACGCGACGTCGAGGCCGTCGGCTTCGAAGCACTGCATATCTTCCGTCCGGGAATCCTTCTCGGCGAGCGAGCCGAGCGCCGTCTGCTCGAGCAGATCGGCATGGAGCTCTCGCCTTTCATCAATGCGCTCATGTTGGGGCCTGCACGCGCCTACCGCGCAATTGCCGCGGAGACGGTGGCACGTGCAATGCGCGCCGCTGCGGCTTCCGACCTTGCGGGCCGCCACATCCACACCTATGACGCCATGATCCATCTGGCAGGAGTTTAATTCCTGCGGGCTGTGGTAAGGTTCCGAAAATGAATTGACCTCAGAAGGAGGCGGCAATGTCCGTTCGCCGCGGAGATGCTCGTCGCCCGTCACCTGGAAATCGCGCATGAACGCAACAGTCACGGCCCCGCCGGGAGATGACGCCGGAGACAAGGCGGCAAAGCAGTTGCGCCTGCGCCTCTATCTCGGCGGGCAGGCAAGCTGGTTCATCAGCCTCGGTATTCAGTTCGTCATTTTTCCCTACCTCGTGACGCAGGTGCTGCACGAGCCTGCGGCGCGCGTCGGCATCGCGCAGATGTCGCTCATGATTCCCTCTCTCGCCTTCATGCTGCTTGGCGGGACGGTCGCCGATCACGGAGATGCGCGGCGCATCCTCGTGCGCGTACATCTGTTCGCGACGGTACCACCGCTCGTCCTTGCGCTGATCTTCATGACCGGAAATCTCACCTATGGTGCGCTGATCGTCTACGCGCTGACCATGGGAACGCTTGGTGCCTTTGCCATCCCCGCGCGCGACGGCGCCCTGACGCGTGTCGCTGGTGCGAATATTCAGCGGGCGGTGACGCTCGCCATGGGCGTTCAGATGGGATCGCAGCTCGTCGGCATGCTCGTCGCCGGGCTTGCCGCCTTCACGGGTACACCAGCGCTTCTCCTCTTCCAGGCCGTTGTGATGCTTGCGGGATTCGGGGCTTCGGCGCGCCTTGAGCCGCTGCCGCCGACGAACACGGCGTCTGCCGCCAATCGTTTCGTCCAGATCGCCGACGGTATCAAAGCCGCTGCGCAAACGCCGATCGTCGCGACGGTAATCGCACTCAATTTCGCGGTTGGTCTCTTTTATGTCGGCTGCTTCCTCGTCGTGCTTCCTCTCATGCTGCGCGACGTCTATCAGAGCAACGACCAGGATTTCACGCGCGACTTCGCCATCATCAACATCTGCTTCTGGGGCGGCACGATCATCGCCAATCTCGCGCTTTTCCGGATCGGCCATATCCGCCATCGCGGTCGGATCATGATGGCTTCGCTCACGAGCGGTCTCATCATCCTCGCCCTCTTCCATTTCCACATGCCGTTCTGGCTACTATGCGTGCTCATTCTGTGGTGGGGCATGGGTGCCGGCACGACCATGACCATGGGCCGCACCATCGTGCAGGTCGCCGCGTCGGAAAATCACCGCGCGCGGGTTCTTGCGGCCTATCAGCTCGGCTTCTCCGGCGGCGCCCCGCTCGGTTCACTGATAATGGGGCTGCTGGTCGGCTGGCTCGGTATCTTCGATGCCGTGCTCATTCCCGCGATCATCATGGTCGGCATACTGGCGCTGCTCTATTTCGTGACGCCGATCTGGAGCTATCGCGCGGAGTCCGAATAGCAAAACGGACCGGCAATCAGGCCGGTCCGTTCAAGACTTCGGTCTCGCGGAAGATCAGCTCGCCAGACGCTCCGGCTCGCCGCGGACATGCGCGGAGGGCTTCGCGAACTCCATCACGCCGTCATCCACCTTGCCGAACTTCATGGCCATGATGTCGAGCGCGTAGTTCTGATAGAGCTTCCAGGGCTTCTTCGATCCCTGCTTGGGGAACTTGTCGAGCGACCGCTGCACGTAGCCGGAGGTGAAGTCGAGCCAAGGCTCTTCTTCCACCGTCCCGTCCTTCAGGCGCGGCGTCGCCTGCCGCGTTCCCGTCGCATCCATGTGGTTGATGAGGCGGCAGACATATTCGCATGTCAGATCGCATTTCAGCGTCCAGGAGGCGTTGGTGTACCCGAAGGCCGAGGCGAGGTTCGGCACATCCGAATACATCATGCCCTTGTAGCTCATCGTATCCGACAGATCGACCTGACGTCCGTCCACGCTGAGCTGCAGCCCGCCGAGCACCTTGAGATTGAGGCCCGTCGCCGTGACGATCACATCCGCCTCCAGCTCCTTGCCCGACTTCAGCAGAATGCCCTTCTCGGTGAAGGTGTCGATGTGGTCGGTGACGACGGAAGCGCGGCCTTCCTTGATGGCGTCGAAGAGATCACCGTTCGGAACGAGACAGAGGCGCTGATCCCACGGGTTGTAGGTCGGCGTAAAGTGCTTCTTGACGAACTCGGAGCCAAGCTGCTCGCGCACGCCTTGCAGGATCATCTGCTTGGCCTTCTCCGGCTTCGCGCGGCAATATTTGAAGAAAGCCATGCCGAGCAGGACGTTCTTCCATCGGGTTAAGCCGTAAGCGAGTTTCGCCGGCAGCTTGCTGCGCAGCCAGTTCGCGAGACCGTCTTCGGCGGGACGCGAAACCACATAGGTGGGCGAGCGCTGCAGCATCACGACATGCGACGCATCCTTCGCCATTTCGGGTACGAGCGTGACCGCCGTCGCGCCGCTGCCGATGACAACCACGCGCTTGCCGGAGTAGTCGAGATGTTCCGGCCACTTCTGCGGATGTACGATGCTGCCCTTGAAGCGGTCGACGCCCTGGAACTCCGGCGTGTAGCCCTGATCGTAATCGTAGTAGCCGCTGCACATGAAAAGGAAGTTGCAGGTGAAGCGCACACGCTCCTTGTCCGGTCCGCGCTCGGCTTCCACTGTCCAGGCCGCGTCTTCGCTCGACCAGGATGCGCTCTTCACCATATGGCCAAAGCGGATGTGGCGGTCGATGCCGTTTTCGCGCGCCGTCTCACGCACGTAGTTCAGGATCGAGGGACCGTCCGCGATCGCCTTCGCCTCCGTCCAGGGTTTGAACGAATAGCCGAGCGTGTACATGTCGGAGTCGGAGCGGATGCCCGGGTAGCGGAAGAGATCCCAGGTGCCGCCACTGTTCTCGCGTCCCTCAAGGATGACGTAGCTCTTGCCGGGGCAATTCTTCTGCAAATGATAGCCCGCGCCGATGCCCGACAGGCCGGCGCCGACAATGAGCATGTCGAAATGTTCAAGCGTCATGGATCAACCGATCTCCAGATTGACGTAGGGTCACACAAGTTTTCTTGCCGCGTTTCTACCCGTTGGTGCGACAAAATGCACCATGTAATTTACACAGAAGTAAGTAGCCATGCGCAGGTTCGCAAGCCCGTTTGAACAGGGCTGCACACCACCCTGCAGAAAACGACGAAGAGACGGTGGCCGGAGCGAGGTGTAGTAAGGTCTCCGAACCAAAATTGCCGTGAAGGATTCGGAGGAATGACGACGCCGGCACGCGACCACCGGGCCGACCATCGCTGGTACATGGCCGGACTGTGGGGTTACTTCCTCGCCGGCGGTATTCAGGGCGTGCTGTTTCCCTGGATCATCGCTTACGTGCTGCATGAAAGCCCCGACCGCGTCGGCATTGCGCAGATGTTCTCCATGCTGCCGATGCTGCTGCTCGGATTGTTCGGCGGTGCGGCGGCGGACCGTGCGGAGCTGCGCAAACACCTCATGCGCCTGCAAGCGATCGCGATGGTGCCGCCGCTCGCGCTCGCGTTCCTCATCTATAACGGGATACTCTTTTACGAGCTGATGATCCTGTATGTGCTCGCGCTCTCCTCGCTCGGCGGCTACATCATGCCCGCACGCGACTCCATGCTCTCGCGTGTCGCGATGCACAGCATGGGCGGCAACATCCAGCGCGCCGTGGCGCTTGCCATGAGTGGACAGTTTCTCGGACAAGTGGGTGGCTACGCGCTCGGCAGCCCTGCCGAATATATCGGCGCCTGGCCGCTGCTCATCCTGCAGAGTTCGCTGCTCGGTTTCGCCGCCTTCACAACATCGCGCCTCGAGCCAGCGCCTCCTTCGCCACGCGCGGAGAAACGCCGCCATCCCTTCAAGGATGTGAAGGAAGGCCTCGCCGCGGTGTGGCACGACGAACGCATCCGACCCGTGCTGCTGTTGATGTTCTTCTCGGGCATCCTCTTCATGGGCGTGTTCATGGTTCTCTTTCCGATCCTCATTCGCGACGTCTATCACGGCAGTTCGCGCGAGATAGGCTTCGTCTTCATGTCCTTCTTCGGCGGCATCGGAATTTCGTCTTTCGTGCTGTCGCGCTTTCGTCCGATCCACAAGCAGGGCCGCGCCATCATGCTCGCCATGTGCACGGGAGCGGTGGTGATGGTCTTCATTCACTTTGAGCCGCCGATCTCGGGCGTGTTCCTGCTCGCGCATTGCTGGGGGCTTGCCGCGGGCGTCTCGATGGGCCAGTCGCGTGCGATCGTTCAGGAGCGTGCGTCCGATGCGCTCCGTGCACGGATGCTTGCGGGTTTCAACCTCGGCACGATGGGCGGCGGGCCGATCGGATCGGTCCTGATCGGTTTCCTGATTGCGTGGATCGGGCCGCTCGACGCGGTGCTGGTTCCGAGCGCGCTGATGCTCGTTCTGTGGGTGGCGGTCTTCTTTCTCACGCCGCTCTGGCGGATCGAAGCGCCGAAGCCAAATCAATCCGCTCACGGATGACCGGCCTCCCGAAAAACCGGGGATTGTTTATTTCCGGGGATAAAGGGCGCCGACTGTCATCGAAATGTCATCGAAACGTCACATGAGGTCTGCGCGCGGCACCATGGCGCCATCCCGCCGCCGCCGCGGAGGCCCGCGAGGAGCGAACGGAAAAATCTTGTTCCCGCCCGCTTATCCCCGAAAGCCGCAAATCAAACGAAAAGGGCGGGGATAACCCCGCCCTCGCGACTTATCCCCTATTCGTATTTGCGTTCATCCCACCAGGGGTAGAAGGAGGGCATATCCTTCGACACCTTGCAGGGATAGTTCGCGGCGCGCTTCTCGAGGAAGGACATGACGCCTTCCTTGGCATCGGCGCTGGCGCCGCGCGCGTAGATCGCGCGGCTCTCGATCTTGTGCGCTTCCATCGGATGATCCGCGCCGAGCATGCGCCAGAGCATCTGGCGCGTGAGCGCGACGGACACCTGCGCGGTGTTGTCGACGATCTCGCGGGCAAGTTCGCGCGCGGCGGGAAGCAGATCGTCCGGCTTGTGGATCGAGCGGACGAGACCGCCCTTCAGCGCCTCCTCCGCGCCAAAGACGCGGCCCGAATAGGTCCATTCGAGCGCCTGGCTGATGCCGACGACGCGCGGCAGAAAATAGCTCGAGCAGGCTTCCGGCACGATGCCGCGGCGGGCGAAGACGAAACCGAATTTCGCGTTCTCCGAGGCAAGGCGAATGTCCATCGGGAGCTGCATGGTGACACCAATGCCGACGGCGGGACCGTTGATCGCGCCGATGACGGGCTTCAGGCTGTCGAAGATGCGCAAGGTGACGCGGCCGCCGCCGTCGCGCACGCTCTCATGGCTCCAGTCGATCTCGCCATTCGCCATGATGGGCGTGTTCGCCTTTTCCGGACGGTCCTCGCGCGCGGCATAGTCGAATGTCTTCGCACCCGCCGAGAGGTCGGCACCGGCGCAGAAGGCCCGGCCTTCGCCCGTGACGATGACGGCGCGGACATCGTCGTCGGCATCCGACCGGTCGAAGGCGTCGATCAGCTCCGACATCATCTGGCCGGTGAAGGCATTGAGCTTGTCCGGGCGATGCAGAGTGAGGGTGAGGATGTTGTCCGCCACCTCGTATTTTATCGTCTCGTAGGCCATTTCTTTCGCTCCCTGTCTGGTGCCGTTACCCAAATTTCTGTTCTGTGCAGCCTGCCCGGCAGCGCCGCTGCGTCAACTTCGCCCTTCGCGAAGGAAGTTGACGAGCACGTCATCTTGCTGTGTGTTTGCGCCGGACGGGCCCGGAATCTCAAGGGCCCAGATATAACAATGGACGCGTATAAAAGCGAAGTCCGGGGCGGAACAAAAGCTCCGCCTCTCAGTTTCATGCCGGGAGACGACCAGCGATGCATCCTTCATCCCATGTGAGCACCACGCCCGACAAGCCCGCCTACATCATGGCGGCGACGGGCGAAAGCGTCAGCTTCAAGGAGCTCGAAGAGCGCTCCAACCAGCTCGCGCATCTCTTCCGGGACGCGGGCCTGAAGACGGGCGACGCCATCGCGATCTTCATGGACAACAACGCGCGCTTCTACGAGATCTGCTGGGCAGCGCAGCGGGCGGGACTTTACTACACCTGCATCTCGTCGCGTCTGACCGCCGGCGAGGTTGCCTACATCATCGAAGATTGCGGCGCGCGCATGCTGTTCACCTCCGCAGCGGTTTCGGCCACGGCCGAGGAGCTGCTGAAGGACGGCCACATGCCGCAGAAGGTCGAACGCAAGTTCGCGGCGGGCGGCGCCATTGCCGGCTATGAGAATTTCGAGGAAGCCCGCGCGAAGTTCCCGACGACGCCGATCGCCGACCAGACGGCCGGTACGGACATGCTCTATTCGTCCGGCACGACGGGACGCCCGAAGGGCGTCCGCCACCCGCTGACGGGCGGCGCCTTCGACGAAGATACGGCGCTCGAAGGCCTCGCGATGCTGCTCTACGGGATGGACGCCAACACGGTCTATCTCTCGCCCGCGCCGCTCTATCATGCCGCGCCGCTGCGCTGGTCGATGACGGTGCAGCGCCTCGGCGGCACCGTGATCGTGATGGAGCATTTCGACGCGGAAGAATCGCTCCGTCTGATCGAGAAATACAAGGCCACCCACAGCCAGTGGGTGCCGACGATGTTCGTGCGCATGCTGAAGATGCCGGAAGAGGTGCGCCTGAAATACGACGTGTCGTCGATGAAGGTCGCGATCCATGCCGCCGCGCCCTGCCCCGTGCCCGTGAAGGAGCAGATGATCGCCTGGTGGGGCCCCGTGATCTACGAATATTACGCAGGGAGCGAAGGCAACGGTTTCACCGCGCTCAATTCCGAGGAATGGCTGGCGCACAAAGGCTCCGTGGGCAAGCCGCTCAATGCCATCGCGCATATCTGCGACGAGGAAGGCAACGAGCTGCCCGTGGGCGCATCTGGCACGATCTATTTCGAGAGCGACAGCAAGTTCGAATATTACAACGACCCGAAAAAGACGCAGGAGTCGCGGCATCCCAAGCACGCCACATGGTCGACGCTCGGCGATATCGGCCGCATGGACGAGGACGGCTATCTCTACCTCACCGACCGCAAGGCCTTCATGATCATCTCCGGCGGCGTGAACATCTATCCGCAGGAAGCCGAGAACATTCTCGTCATGCATCCGAGCGTCGCGGACGTCGCAGTGATCGGCGTGCCGAACGAGGATTTCGGCGAGGAAGTGAAGGCGGTGGTGCAGCCGATCGACTGGTCGGACGCAGGCCCCGCGCTGGAGGCGGAGCTGATGGAGTTCTGCAAGCAGCACCTTTCCGCCATCAAGTGCCCGCGCTCGATCGACTTCGAGGAGGAACTGCCGCGCCATCCGACGGGCAAGCTCTACAAGCGCCTGATCCGCGACCGCTACTGGGGCAACCGGGACAGCAAGATCGTCTGAGGCGGTCCGGCTTATCGATTCCGGGGTTCTGGCGCGGCCCGCGCCCCCCACCCGGGAAATTCGCGAAGACCGCGAATTTCCCGGCCTCCCCACAAGGGGGAGGCGAAGATGTGAGTGCCGTCGTTCCAGACGCACCCCGCCCCTCCGTCCACTCACACAATCTGTGCTAGATTGAAGCGATTCACCTGCATGGAGGCTGAGATGGGCATGACGATGCGCGGGCTGGCGATGGCCGGGATTTTGGCTCTGGGGGCACTTGCCTTTGGCGGCATGGCCGTGGCGCAGACATCCGAGATGCACACGCAGGGGCACCAGTGCCGCAATCTCGGCAAGTCGAACAAGGCCTTCGACAAGAATTACTATGTGTATTTCGACACGAATTCGAGCCGCATAGACCCGAAATACCAGAAGGAATTCGAGCGCATCTACAAGTTCGCCAAGGGGCAGAACGCCCAGCAGATCTGCCTCTTCGGAAAATCCAGCAAGACGGGGAACCCCGCCGCGAATGCCGAACTCTCGCGCAAGCGCGCGCGCAATGTCGCCGATGCCTTCACGGCGCTGGGCTGGCCCGCTTCCAAAATCGCGATCAGCGCGGAGGGCGAAGCCTGGGGCTGGCTCGAGGAAACGCTGACCTGGGATGCGCAAGAGGACCGGCGGGTCCGCATCCGGCTTTCGCGCTGAGGCCGGGCATTTTATCCGAAAACCGGTTTCCACTTTCCGGAAGGCGCTTAATCGGGTTGGAGCGCATTTTATCCGAAAACCGGTTTCCACTTTCCGGAATGCGCTCTAACTTGCGCAACGAACGAGGCTCCCAAGGGGCCGAACGGACAACCACCCAACGGGAGAACCAGATGCGCGTTTTCGATACGGTCGCCGACTACGTCGCCGAAAAAGGCAATGAAATCGGCGTCAGCGAGTGGGTCACGCTCGACCAGGACCGCGTGAACCTTTTCGCGGACGCGACGGGCGACCACCAGTGGATCCATATCGATCCGGAGCGCACGAAGAAGGAACTGGGTATGGGCACCATCGCCCATGGCTACCTGACGCTTTCCCTGCTGCCCTATCTCATGGGCAAGATCAGCACCGTGAAGAGTGCCACGCGCGGCATCAATTACGGCTCGAACCAGGTGCGCTTCACCAACATGGTTCCCGTGGGCAGCCGCGTGCGCTGCCGCGTGAAGCTGAAGGATGCGACGCCCAAGGCCGGCGGCACGCAGATCATCAACGAAGTGACGATGGAGATCGAAGGCCAGGAGCGGCCCGCCATGGTCGCCGAGACGATCAGCCTGATTTTCGAATAAGGCGGATTTCGAGGGCGGGGGATGCTCGTTTCCCCCGCCCCAAACGGCCCGCCATTGTCCGTCCTTGCGGGCAAGCTGCAGATCGGGCCGTTTGACCCTCCCCGAGGGGAGGGTGGGAAGAGAGGCCGGTTGCCCGGCCACGTCATGCAGCCCATATAGTTACGCAGACAGACATTCCCCTTACGGGAGACATCTCATGGCCGATACGAAGCCCGACAAGGCGGATGATGAGTGGCGGCAGAAGCTGACGCCCGAGCAATATGCGGTCACGCGCTGTTCGGCGACCGAGCGCCCGTTTACCGGCCCCTGGCTCGACGAGAAGCGCGACGGCACGTTCGTCTGCGTCTGCTGCGGCTCCGACCTTTTCCGTTCCGACACGAAATATGAAAGCGGTTCGGGCTGGCCGAGCTTCTTCGATGCGATCGAGCCCGGCGCCATCGCCACGAAGGAAGATGTCAGCCACGGCATGCGGCGTATCGAAATCCTCTGCGCCAAATGCGACGCGCATCTCGGGCATGTATTTCCGGATGGACCGCAGCCGACGGGCCTGCGCTACTGCACCAACGGGCATGCGCTGGATTTCAGGCCGGACGACACGCCGGAGGGGTGACGGTTTCGAGTGCCACTTCCGGTTCGAAAGCTCCTTACTGCCCCATCTTCGTCATTGCGAGGAGCGAAGCGACGAAGCAATCCATGGGCCGAAACCTCGGTGCTTGCCGCTCCTGGATTGCTTCGCTTGCGCTCGCAATGACGGGATTATTTGATTTACCTTTGCCCTACTCCAATCCAACCGAGTGCCTATCCCGCATGAAACTCACGCCACCCGCCACCGCGCCGCGCGCCGAAAAGCGGCCCGCGCCCGACACGCATCACGGCATCACGCGGGTCGACGACTACGCCTGGCTGCGCGACGAGAACTGGCGCGAGGTGATGCGCGATCCAGACGTGCTCGACAAGGACATCCGGGCCTATCTCGAAGCCGAGAACGCCTATACGGAAGCGGCGCTCGCGCCTGTTGCCGGCCTGCGCGAGACGCTGTTTGCCGAGATGAAGGGACGGATCAAGGAAGACGACAGCTCGGTGCCCTCGCCCGACGGGCCGTTCGCCTATTACACGCGCTTCGTGGAAGGGGCGCAGCATCCGCTCTTCTGCCGCCGGCCTCGTGATGCAGAGGGGGGCGACGCGGAGGATGGCGAGGAGGTGATCCTCGACGCGAACCGCGAAGCGGAGGGAGAGGCCTATTTCAAGATCGGCGATGTGGACCACGCACCGACGCACCGACTGGCCGCATGGTCGGCGGACCGCAAGGGATCGGAATATTTCACGGTCCGCTTGCGCGATCTCGAAACGGGCAAGGACCTCGACGACGAAGTGCCCGATACGTCGCCCGGCATCGCATGGGACGCCACGGGCGAAAGCTTCCTCTATACGCAGGTGGACGAGGAACACCGCCCGCTCAAGGTCTTCCGTCATGTCGTGGGCACGCCCGCGAGCGAGGACGAGCTCGTCTATGCGGAGAAGGACGAAGGTTTCTTCGCCGGCGTGGGCAAGGTGCAGAGCGGCAAGTGGCTCGTCATCTCGGCCCATGACCACCAGACGAGCGAAATCCATCTGATCCCGGCGGACGCGCCCGGCACACCGCCGAAGCTCGTCGCGCCGCGCGAGGACGGCGTCGAATACGATGTCGAACACGACGCACCGCGCGGACGCTTTCTCATTCTCACCAACGCGGACGGCGCGGAGGATTTCAAGATCGTGGAGGCGCCGGAAGACGCGCCCGGGCGCGAGAACTGGCGCGACTTCGTTGCGCACCGGCCCGGCACGCTGATCCTCGCGCACACCGCCTATCGCGACTTCCATGTGCGGCTCGAACGCCGGGACGGGCTGCCGCGCATCGCGGTGCGCCGGATCGCGGACGGGGCGGAACACGAGATTTCGTTCGACGAGGAAGCCTACGATCTCAATATGGGTGCAGGCTTCGAATACGAGACGGCGCGCCTGCGCTTTTCCTACAGCTCGATGACGACGCCCGCCGAGGTCTACGATTACGACCTCGAAACGCGCGAGCGGACTTTCCGCAAACGGCAGGAAGTGCCTTCGGGACACAACCCGGCGGACTATGTGACGCGGCGGATTTTCGCGCGCGCCTCGGACGGCGAGCAGGTGCCGATATCGCTCGTCCACCGCCAGGGGCTCGCGCTCGACGGCAGCGCGCCCTGCCTGCTCTATGGCTATGGCTCCTACGGGATCAGCATCCCGGCCTCCTTCTCGACGACCGCACTCTCGCTCGTCGATCGCGGCTTCGTCTATGCGATCGCGCATATCCGCGGCGGGAAGGAAAAAGGTTATCGCTGGTACAAGGAAGGAAAGCTTCTCAAGAAGCGCAACACCTTCACCGATTTCATCGCGGCGGGCGAGCATCTGGCGAAGGAAGGTTTCACCGCGCGCGGCAACATCGTGGCGCATGGCGGCAGCGCGGGCGGCATGCTGATGGGGGCGGCCGCCAACATGGCGCCGGAACTCTTCAAGGGCATCGTGGCGGAAGTTCCCTTCGTCGATGTGCTGGCGACGATCCTCGATGCGTCGCTGCCACTGACGCCGCCGGAATGGAACGAGTGGGGCAATCCGATCGAAAGCCGCGAGGCTTACGAATACATGGCCTCCTATTCGCCTTACGACAATGTGCGGCCCCAGGCCTATCCGCATATCTTCGCGCTGGGCGGGCTGACCGATCCGCGCGTCACCTATTGGGAGCCGGCGAAGTGGGTGGCGAAGCTGCGCGAGGCGCGCGCGAATGACGGCATCACGCTTCTACACATCAACATGGATGCCGGACATGGCGGCGCTTCGGGACGCTTCGAGCGGCTGAAGGAAGTCGCGCGCGTGCAGGCCTTCGCGCTCGCGGTGACGGGAAAAGCCTGAGACCCGTTGTGACCCGCTGTTTGGCAATTCCGCCTAGCGGAATTAAGATGGCCTTGCGAAGCGGAGGAGGCCGATGCCGCGCTTACAACCGGAAATCGAAGGCGTGCAGCCCGTGCTGCGCAGCCTCGCCGTGCTCGAGGCGCTGAA